>JBDLQQ010000104.1:0-8580 GCA_039800465.1 Verrucomicrobiota bacterium | reverse complement strand
GCTCGCGAGGCTGAGGTTGTCCCGGATCGCCATCTCGAGGATCACCCCCTGGTGCTTCCGGTCCTCCGGCACGAGGGCGAGTCCGGCGGCGATCGCCTCCTGGGGCGACTGCGGCTGGATCTCCCGTCCCTCGACCCGGATGGAACCCCCGACGGCCGGGGTGACGCCGAACAGGGCCTCGAGCAGTTCGGTGCGGCCGGCACCGACGAGTCCCGCCATGCCGACGATCTCACCGGCGCGGAGGGTGAAGTCGACGGCGTGCCTGGGATGGGCGCGCGACCGGAGTCCGCGGACCTCGAGCACCGGGGCGCCCGGTGGATGGGGTTCGTGGGCGTAGAACTGGGAGAGGTCGCGGCCGACCATCAGCTTCACCATGGCGCCGTGGGTGATCTGGGCGCGTTCCAGGTCCCCGGCGTTCTCGCCGTCCCGGAGCACGGTGACCCGGTCGGCCAGGGCCTTCACCTCCCCGAGGCGGTGGGAGATGTAGAGGATGCTGACGCCGCGCGCGCGGAGGTCGTGGATGACCGCGAAGAGCTTGGCCGCCTCGCCGCTGGAGAGGCTCGAGGTCGGCTCGTCCATGATCAGGACGCGTGCCCGGACGGACAGCGCCTTGGCGATCTCGACCAGCTGCTGTTGGCCGAGGCTCAGCTCATGCACCGGGGTGCGCGGGCTGACGTCGAGCCCGACCGACTTCAGGTGAATTGCAGCCTCGCGCTCGATGCGGTCGCGGTCGATCAGCCCGTGGCGGAGGGGTTCGCGTCCGAGGAAGATGTTGGCGGCGACGTCGAGATTGTCGGCCAGGTTGAGTTCCTGGTGGATGAGGCCGATGCCGTGCTGGAGGGCGACGAGGACGGAGTCGAGGACGACGGCCTTGCCGTCGAGCTGCACCTCCCCGGTGTCCAGGGTCTGCACCCCGGCGAGGATCTTCATCAGGGTGCTCTTGCCGGCGCCGTTCTCTCCGATGACGGCGACGACCTCGCCCCGCTGCAGGGTGAGGCTGACGCCCCGCAGGGCGCGGACGCCGGGGAACGATTTGGTGAGCCGCGTGGCCCGCAGCAGGGGCGCCGTCATCGGGTCGGACAGGTCACTTCTTGGCGCCGGTCTTGGCCTTCAGGTCGGTCCAGAAGGCGTCGACGCTGTCCTTGCGGATCTGTCGGGCCGGGATGTCGATGAACTTCGAGGCCGGGATGACGCTGGCATTGCCCTTGGCGAGTTCGGACAGGATCTCGACCGACTTGAATCCGTACATGTAGGGGTTCTGCACGACGGTGCCGTGGACGTATCCCTTCTGGATGCCATCGAGGGTGGCGTCGTCCTCGTCGAACGCGACGACCTGGACCTTGCCGAGCTTGTTGGCCTGTCCGAGCGCCTCGAGCATGAGGGGAGGGTTGTAGGCGAAGAGGCCGACCATGCAGCCGAGGTCGGGATACTTGGCGAGGGCGTCCTCGGCGTTGGCCTTGCCCTTGGCGCGGTCGAACTGGTCGGTGAGGGTGCCGAGGATCTTGAACCCGTTGCCCTCGAGCACGGTGCCGGGGGCGTCGTAGTTCGCCGGGTTGGCCGGGCGGCCCAGGATCGCGTCGATCACGCCCTGGCGGCGGCGCTTGGCGTTGTCCTGCTCGAGGCGTCCGATGAAGAGCATCACGGTCCCGCCCTTGGGCATGGCCTCGCGGACGAGGTCGCCGCAGAGCCGGCCGGCCGAGTAGTTGTCCATGCCGATGTACAGCTGGCGGTCGCTGGCAGGGGCGTCGGAGTCGTGGGTGATCAGCTTGGTCCGTTTGGCGGCGCGGTTGAGGAGGTCGGTCTGGTTGGCGGGATCGATGGGGCTCACGGCGATGCCGTCGATGCCGCGCGTGACGAGGTCCTCGATGATGCGTTTCTGGTCGCTGATGCCCTCGACGGGCATGAGGGTCTCGGCATCGACGCCGAACTTCTCACCGGCGGCCTTCACCCCGGCTCCGGCGATGGTCCAGAACGAGGCCACGCCATTGCTGACGAAGGCGATCTTCTTCTTGCCGCTCCCCGAACCGGTCCCGGCCGCGGCGCCGCCCGGGGCGTCGGAGGCGGGCTTGCAGCCGGTCAGCAGTGCGGACAGGGCGAGGGTGAGGACGAGGGGGACGGCGATGGGTTGGAACGTGAGTTTCACGGGAATGATGGGGAGACCTTGGCAAAACCGGGACGCGCACTCGACAGAAATCATCGGGTCACCGGGTGTATCGCCGATCGCCCCCGGGACTCCTGCAAATCCCTGTTTGGTGCCGTCCTCGCCGGGCGATCCGGCCCCGCCGCTTGCCTCGCCCGCCGTCTCGGGGTCACCTTGGTGTCCCGCCGCCGTGGCGGAATCCCATGAACATCCTCGTCATCGACATCGGAGGCACCCACGTGAAGCTGCTGGCCTCGGGGCAGGTCGAGAGACGGGCGTTCGCCTCGGGTCCGCGCATGACCCCGGCACGGTTCGTGTCCGGTGTCCGCAGGATCACGCGGGACTGGAAGTTCGACGGCATCGCGATGGGGTATCCGGGGTTCGTGCTCCGGGGGCGTCCCGTGGCGGAACCCCACAATCTCGCCTCGGGTTGGGTCCGGTTCGACTTCGCCAAGGCCTTCCGCAAGCCGGTCCGGATCATCAACGACGCCGCCATGCAGGCCTTGGGGAGCTACCGGAAGGGTAAGATGCTCTTCCTCGGCCTGGGCACCGGTCTGGGTTCCTGCATGGTGGTGGACGGCATCGTCGAGCCGATGGAACTGGCGCATCTGCCCTACCGGAAGGGCACGTTCGAGGATTATGTGGGCCTGCGGGGGATGGAGCGTCTGGGCAAGAAGCGCTGGCGCAAGGAGGTGTCCAACGTTGTGGACATCCTGACCCATGCCCTGGAGCCCGACGAGATCGTGCTGGGCGGGGGCAACGTGGTGAAGCTCAAGGAACTCCCGCCGCTCTGCCGGGCCGGCAGCAATGACAACGCGTTCACCGGAGGATTCCGTCTCTGGGAGGACGATCCGGGGCGCTGCAAGAAGAGGGGGAGGCGTTGAGAGTCGAGAGTCGAGAGTGGAAATCGGAGAGGGCCCATGGATCCGGGCATCTCCTCGAGGTCCCGAAATGGCTGGCTGGATTTCAGCCGAACCCATGGCACAAACGATCGCAGCAACGCGTTCTATCCCAGACCACCACTCCTCGTCCCTTCGCCCCCGTTCCAGCCCACCTTGTGCGCGCTGTCTGAACCCTCACCTTTCAGCTCTCACCACTCAGCTCCTCCCCCCCCCCATGCCCACTCCCTCCAAGCCCCTCACCCAGCGTCCCGCCTGGAAGGCCCTCGCGGCCCATCACCGGAAGATCCGTGGTCGACATCTCCGCGACCTCTTCGCGGAGGACCCGAAGCGTGGGACCCGTCTGACGGCCGAGGCCTCGGGCCTGTTCCTCGACTATTCCAAGAACCGGGTCACCGACGAGACGCTGTCGCTGCTGGTCCGGCTGGCTGAGGAATCGGGACTCGTGGCGCGACGGCAGGCGATGTTCGCCGGTGAGAAGATCAACATCACCGAGGGACGGGCGGTGTTGCACGTGGCCCTGAGGGCTCCCCGCACTGCGACGATCCGGGTCGAAGGCGCCAATGTGGTGCCGGAGGTCCATGCGGTGCTCGACCGCATGGAGGCGTTCGCCAACCGGGTGCGGCGGGGGACCTGGAAGGGGTTCACCGGGCGACGCATCCGGAACATCGTCAACATCGGGATCGGCGGCTCCGACCTCGGTCCGGTCATGGCCCTCGAGGCCCTGCGGCACTACAGCGACCGCAACCTGCAGTTCCGGTTCGTGTCGAACGTCGACGGCATCGACTTCGTGGAGGCGACCCAGGATCTGGATCCGGCGGAGACGCTCTTCATCGTCTCGTCGAAGACCTTCACCACGATGGAGACCATGACCAACGCGCAGAGCGCCCGGGACTGGCTCCTCAAGGGACTCGGCGGCAAGACGGCCGCCGTGGCGCGTCACTTCGTGGCGGTCTCCACCAACGCCGAGAAGGTGTCGGCCTTCGGGATCGACACGGCCAACATGTTCGGGTTCTGGGACTGGGTGGGAGGCCGGTACTCGATGGACTCGGCGATTGGGCTCTCGACGATGCTGGCGATCGGGCCCGAGCGGTTCCGGGAACTCCTGGCGGGGTTCCACGACATGGACCAGCACTTCCTCAAGGCCCCGCTGTCGGAGAACCTCCCGGTGCTGATGGGGTTGCTGACGGTCTGGAACACGGCATTCCTCGGCGCCGAGACGGTCGCGGTGCTGCCCTACGAGCAGTATCTCAAGCGGTTCCCGGCGTATCTCCAGCAGCTCACGATGGAGAGCAACGGCAAGAGCGTGACGCTCGGGGGACGCCGGGTCTCCTACTCGACCTGTCCCATCTACTGGGGCGAGCCCGGGACGAACGGGCAGCATTCCTTCTACCAGTTGATCCACCAGGGCACGCGGTTGATCCCCTGCGACTTCATCGCGTTCGGCAAGGCGTTGACCCCGCTGGGACGTCATCACGACATGCTGATCGCCAATGTGCTGGCCCAGGCCGAGGCGCTGGCGTTCGGCAAGACGGCCGAGGAGGTCCGGGCCGAGGGGACTGCGGCGGCGCTGGTGCCGCACCGGGTCTTCGAGGGGAACCGGCCCTCGAACGTGCTCCTCGCCCGGGAACTCACGCCCCGGGTGCTCGGACAACTGGTGGCGCTCTACGAGCACAGCGTGTTCGTGCAGGGGGCGATCTGGGACATCAACCCGTTCGACCAGTGGGGGGTGGAGCTGGGCAAGGTCCTGGCCCAGCGGATCCTCCCCGAGCTGGAAGGGGAACGCCTGCCGGCCCTGGGCCACGACACCTCGACCAACAACCTGATCCGGCGGTACCGGAAGCTGAAGGCCTCCTGAGGCGGGAGGACCCCACCATGGCCATGCTGCATTCGGATGCGTTCGTGTTCTTCGGGGCCACCGGGGATCTCGCGTACAAGAAGATCTTCCCGTCGCTCCAGGCGATGATCCGTCGGGGACACCTGACCATCCCGGTCATCGGCGTCGCCAAGGCGGGATGGACGCTCGACCAGCTCAAGGCCCGGGCGCGAGACAGCCTCGAGCACCACGGCGGGCTGGATCCCGTGGCCTTTGAGAAGCTCTGTGCCCAGTTGCGGTACGTCGATGGCGACTATGCGGACCCGGCGACCTTCGACCGTCTCCGCAAGGAGCTGGGCCCTGCGGAGCGGCCAGCCCACTACATGGCGATCCCACCGGTGCTCTTCGGCCTGGTCGTGCAGCAGTTGTCCCGCAGTGGCTGTGCCGGTGAGGGGGCCCGGATCATCGTGGAGAAGCCCTTCGGCACCGACCTCACATCCGCCCGGAAGCTCAACCAGATCCTGCTCGGCACCTTCGACGAGTCGCGGATCTACCGGATCGACCACTACCTCGGGAAGCGACCGGTCCACAACCTCCAGTTCTTCCGCTTCGCCAACGCGTTCCCGGAATCGTTCTGGAACCGGGACCACATCGAGAGCGTCCAGATCACCATGGCCGAGGACTTCGGCGTTCAGGGCAGGGGGGCGTTCTACGACCAGACTGGTGCGATCCGGGATGTCCTCCAGAACCACCTGTTCCAGATGGTGGCCCACATCGCCATGGAACCGCCGCCTCGGCTCGACAGCGAGTCGGTGCGCGACGAGAAGGTCAAGGTCCTCAAGTCCATCCCGTCGCTGGACATCCACCAGGTGGTGCGCGGCCAGTTCCGCGGCTACCTGAAGGAGCCCGGTGTCGCCGAGGGCTCGAGGATCGAGACCTTCGCCGCGCTTCGGCTGGAGATCGATTCGTGGCGCTGGAAGGGCGTGCCGTTCTTCCTCCGGGCGGGCAAGTGCCTCCCGGTGACCTGCACCGAGGTCCTCATCCGCATGCGGAAGCCGCCGACCATGTACGAGGACGTGCAGCTCCAGCCCAACCACCTCCGGCTCCGGATCAGTCCCGACGAGACCATCGCGCTCGGGATCAACAGCATGGCGCCGTCCGACGATGCCCCGGAGGGGATCCGGGAGATGATCGCGAGCCACCATCCGGGACGCGAGGAGATGGACGCCTACGAACGGGTCCTCGGGGATGCGATGGCCGGGGATGCGACGCTGTTCTCCCGTGAGGACTACGTGGAGGAGGCCTGGCGGATCGTCGACCCGATCCTCAAGTCCCCGACCCCGGTCTACGCCTACGAGCCCGGCAACTGGGGCCCGGTGGCCGAGGTCGAGTCCCTGGTCCGCCCTCCGCAGGGATGGTGGAACCCCACGATCGATCCTTGAATCCAGCCCCGTCCCACCACCCCATCATGTCTCAGAATCCCGAACTCCAGATCCATCCCGATGCCGACGCGGTCGCGGCCGCCGCAGCGCTCCTGATCGCCCGCGAGGCCCGGGAGGCCATCGCGGCGCGCGGACGCTTCCTGCTGGCGGTCAGCGGCGGTCGGACCCCCTGGGTCATGCTGCGGGCCCTGGCCCGTGAGGCCCTGCCGTGGGACCGGATCCATGTGTTCCAGGTCGACGAACGGGTGGCGCCGGAGGGGCATGGCGACCGCAACCTGACCCATCTCCGGGCGAGCCTCCTCCCGCAGGCACCGCTCCCGGAGCGGAACATCCATGCGATGCCGGTGACGACTCCGGATCTCCACGCCGCGGCGTCGGCCTACGCGGCGGAACTGGAGCGGGAGGCGGGCCAGCCACCGGTCCTCGATCTCGTCCATCTCGGGATGGGATCCGATGGCCACACGGCGTCACTCATCCCCGGCGATCCAGCCCTCGGCGTCCGCGATGCCGAGGTGGCGGTCTGTGGTGTGTACCAGGGGCGTCCGCGTCTGACGCTCACCTATCCGGTGATCGACCGGGCACGTCGGATCCTCTGGGTGGTCACGGGTGCCGAGAAGGCGCCGATGCTGACCCGTCTGTTGGCAGGTGACCGGACCATCCCCGCAGGCTGTGTGGCGCGCGACCGCGCGGTGATCCTCGCGGACCGGGAGGCCGGGGCGTAGGGATGCTGAGAGGAGAGGCTGAGGCCGAGGCTGAGGTCCAGACAGGTCCGGCGCAGATCGGTACCGCGGGGTGAGCAGGGTCCTGCGAACAGGTGGACCTGAGGTGGCAGTGGTCTCCTTGGCGAGGGAGATGGTGGAGCCCCCGGAGAAGGGGGCCTTGGCACCCCGTCCTGCAGGACATTGCCCAGCCGTCGGTTTGGGGCGGATCGCAGTGCGGCGGAGGGATCGAGATGGGGCCGTGAGGGACCACACAGCCCTACCCGGGGCAGCCCCGGGTCAGGCCAGGATCTCGCGCACCACCCGGGCGGGCTTGCCGTCGGTGAGGCTGAGCTCGCGTCCGGCTCGACGATAGACCAGCCGGGTGTGGTCAATCCCGAACAGGTGCAGGACCGTCGCGTGGTAGTCGTGGTGCGACACGATGTCCTTCACCGCGTGGTGTCCCCATTCGTCCGTCTCCCCGAACGTCATCCCACCCCGGATCCCGCCGCCCGCCAGCCACATCGTGAACCCGTACGTGTTGTGGTCGCGGCCGACCTTGTCCTTGGGTCCGTCGTTCTGGATCACCGGCAGGCGCCCCATCTCCCCGCCCCAGTGGACGAGGGTGGAATCGAGGAGTCCGCGTCCCTTGAGGTCGCGGACCAGTGCGGCGACAGGCTGGTCGCTCCGCACGCAGACCTCGGGCAGGGCCTTGTAGAGGTTGCTGTGGTGGTCCCAGCTCTGCCCGTTGTTGATGATCTGCACGAACCGCACCCCGCGCTCGACGAGCCGGCGGGCGATCAGGCAGCGGGTGCCGTAGTCGCGGGTCAGGTCGTTGTCGATGCCGTAGAGCCGGAGCGTGGCCGGGCTCTCCGAGCGGATGTCCATCGCCTCCTTGGCCGCGGTCTGCATCCGGGCCGCCAGCTCGTAGCTGGCGATGCGGGCGTCGAGGTCGTGCTCCCCCGGGTGTCGCTCCCGATGGCCCCGATTCAGCTCCCGCAGGAGCTCGAGCTGACGTTCCTGGGGAAGGCCCCGCAGGTGGGCCGGGGGATCGAGGTTCAGAAGACGCGGTTCCGTGGGACGCACCACCGTGCCCTGGTACAAGGACGGGAGCCACCCGTTCGACCAGTTGTGCTCCGCGAGCAGCGGGAGTCCGGACGGATGGGTCAGGGTCAGGAAGGCCGGGAGGTCCTGGCTCTCGTTGCCGAGACCGTAGCCGAGCCAACTGCCCAGGACCGGAGCTCCATGGGTGATCCGACCGTTGGTCAGGGCATGGAGCGACTGGCCGTGGTTGTTGACGCCGGTGCGCATCGAGCGGATGACGCAGAGGTCGTCGACCACGCCAGCCAGGTGGGGCAGCAGGGAGGACAGCTCGGTGCCTGATTCCCCGTGGCGTTGGAACTCCCAGAGTCCCGGCATCACCTTCGAGCTCGCCTGCCCGGCGTTGTCGAACTTCAGCTCGCCGGGGAACGAACGCCCCTCCCACTCCTTGAGCAGCGGCTTCGGGTCGAACAGGTCCATCTGGCTCGGGCCGCCGATCATCAGGATCGAGATCATCGCCCGGGCCTTGGCGGGATGGTGTCCC
>JBDLQQ010000103.1:0-2564 GCA_039800465.1 Verrucomicrobiota bacterium | reverse complement strand
AGGCTGTGATCCGGGCGTTCCGGGAAGGGGTGCTGGGTGCGGCCTCGCTCTCGGGCCGTGCTGCGGCCCGGGACAACGCCGTCGCGCTGGCCAGGGAGAACCCTGGACTGGCCATCGGCATGCAGCTGGTCCTCTGGAATGGCATGTCGGCCCTCAAGCCCAGTGAGATCCATGGTCTGGTCGACCAGAGGTTCGAGTTCCGGAAGGGCTTCCTCGACTGCTACCTGCGCTACCTCCTCAATCCGCGCCTCCGTTCGCCCCTGCGGTCCGAGATCGGGGCCCAGATCCGGCTGTTCCGGTCCACCGGCCTCCCCATGGCCTTCGTCGCGGGACGAGGGGGGTTCCAGAGCCATCCGGTCGTCGCCTCCCTCCTGTCCCGATACCAGGCCGAGTGGCAGATCCCGGTCGTCCGCACGAACTACGATCCACTCCTGACCAATCTCCGGTTGTTCCCCTTCCGAAGCCTCCCGGGAGTGTTCCGGGGCTGGCTGATGAAGCGGTCCGACCGCAGGGCACGTCCCCAGTTTCTGGCGTCCGGGATGGTCACCACGGACCATGCGTTGGGCTGCCTCACGAACCGTCCTGTCGACCTCCGTTATCTCCTCCGCATGCTCGAGGAACTGCCTCCCGGCACCTACGAGGTCTGCATGAACCCCAACGAGGATTCCCACGCGGCCGAGCTGGAGGCGCTCACCAGCCCGGAACTCCGCCGCTTCCTGTCGCGACCCGGTTGGGAGCGGATCACCCACGCCGACCTGCTCCCCAGCCCTGCTTCGACCGGCGGGACGGAGCCGTCCGTCGCGGCGGTCCGGATGGGTTGAGGCGCCTATGCCGGTGGTCCTGCCCCCGGGCTACCGATCCCCCTGGTGGGGGCGGAACCCCTGGATACAGCTCCTCTGGTCGACGTTCCTCCGAAGGGTCTCCGACGGTCCCTGGGTCCGGGAACGGCTGGAGCTCTCGGACGGTGACTTCCTGGACCTCGACTGGTGGCGCTCCGGGGCCCGTCGGTGCCTCGTCATCAGCCACGGTCTCGAGGGCCACTCGCGACGTCCCTATGCCACCGCCTTGGCGAGGGCGGCCTCCCGGCGGGGTTGGGAAGTGGTGTCCTGGAACATGCGGGGTTGTTCGGGGGAGCCGAACCGTCTCATGCGCTGCTACCACAGCGGGGCGTCGGACGACCTTGCCGCGGTCGTCGACCATGTGGCCCGGACCCTCCCGGGACTGCCCATCGCGCTCGCCGGGTTCAGCCTGGGAGGCAACGTAACATTGAAGTTCCTCGGCGAGGACTGGCCCGTGCTGGCGGAGGTCCGGGCTGGGCTCGGGATCTCCGTCCCCTGCGACCTCCGGTCCGCGGCGCTGCGGATCGCGGATGCGGGATTCGGATGGCCGATGCGATGGTTCCTGCGGGACCTCGGCCCGAAGATGGAGGCCAAGCAGGCGCGCTTCGGCGGGGCGTTCCCGACCGCCGACTGGCGTCGGATGCGTTCATTCGCGGAGTTCGATGACGCCTTCACCGCCCCGATCCATGGCTTCCGAAGCGCCGAGGACTACTGGGCCCAGTGCTCATCCCTCCGGTTCCTGCCCGCGATCCGGGTCCCCTCGCTCCTGCTGAACGCCTTGGATGACCCGATGCTCTCGCCCGGTTGTTTCCCATTCGAACTCGCCCGGGACCATCCGTACCTGCACCTCGAGGCTCCGCGACACGGGGGACACGTCGCGTTCGCCAGTGCCCCGGATGCCTTCGGGGACTGCTGGAGCGAGACGCGATCCCTCGACTTCCTGGACGCCTGCGTTCCCGTCTGATCCGCGTCATCGCGGCTCCGGAGGCAGGTGCCGCAGGGGGTTCTTCCTCCGGGGAGGTTCAGCCCTCCATCGTCGACAGTTCCACCGGATCGACCTGCACGCCCTGCCGGCGGAACCAGCGGATGGCGCCCTCGACGGTCTTCGGATCGCCTTCCAGTTCGAGGGCGATCAGGCCGACCTCGTTCGTGATCGAGGAGTTGCGGATGTTGAAGATGACATCGAATCGGCGGCTCATCATCCAGAGGACCGGCTTCGTGGTCATCTCGGCCGAGACCGTCAGCCACAGGCGTCGTTTCTCCCGCGTGGGGCGTCGTTTCGGGGGCGTCTTCCTTCGGGCGGGGGCTTTGGGCATAGGCGATGCGACGTGCAGGGGAGAACAGACTGCATCGACCGCGCTTCGACAATCCCAGACTGTGTCGCAGGTGGTGAAACCAGGTCGCATGGATCCAACCTGGGATTCGGGTCCCGCCTCCTTGACCCCACGACGACTCCTGCGGAAGCTCCTCTGCAGATGTCTGCAGGTGCATCCCAGATCCTCGTGTGGGTGGAGTCGCCCCGGGCCTGCATCCGTGTGGTGGGCCGTGCCGCGGTGGAGGGGGCGCGGCAGTTCAAGATGCTGATCCAACGGCTGGAGGCCCAGGGCATCCACCAATTCTGTGTCGACCTCGGGGAATGTCGGATCATGGACAGCACCTTCTCCGGCGTGCTGGCGGCGCTGGCCGGGGGACCCGATGCCTCCGCGGGTGGAACCGGCGGTGCGC
>JBDLQQ010000102.1:0-5474 GCA_039800465.1 Verrucomicrobiota bacterium | reverse complement strand
CCGGGCGTCCGCCATCGGCACGTGTCGTTTTCCGGATCATGGTCCGACTCCAGAAATTCCTCGCCGATGCCGGTGTGGCGTCCCGACGCGAAGCCGAGAAGCTGATCGTCGCCGGCAAGATCCGGGTGAACGGGAAGGTCGTGCAGACCCTCGGCACCCGCGTCGACCCGTCGAAGGATGAGGTCAGCGTCGAGGACAGCCCGGTCCGTGCGCGCCGGAAGATCTACGTCGCCCTCAACAAGCCTCCCGGGTTCCTCTGCACCCGCAAGGATCCGGAGGACCGCAGGGTCGTCTCCGACCTTCTCCCGCCGGAATGGGGGCACCTCTTCAGCGTGGGGAGACTGGACCGGGAGAGCGAGGGACTCCTGTTCCTGACCAACGATGGGGATTTCAGCCTGCGTCTGACCCATCCGCGGTATGGCATGCGGAAACGATACCATGTCTGGGTCGAGGGCCGTGTCGACGCCGGGCATGTGGACTCGTTCCTCAAGGGTGTCCAGGACGGCGAGGATCTCCTCAAGGCCGACCGAGTCCGGATCCTCAGCGCCAACAACAGCCACAGCGTGGTCGAACTCGAGCTCTCCCAGGGCAAGAACCGCGAGGTCCGACGTCTCTTCGAATCGATCGATCGTCCTGTGGGGCGGCTCCAGCGCGTCCAGATCGGTCCCATTCCTCTGGGACAGATGCCGCCGGGCCGCTGGCGTGTCCTGACGCCCCAGGAAGTCAAATCGATCTTGCGGCACCCCTCCGAAGACAGGAGTCTTGCTGCACGGTCGGCGAAGCCCGCACCGCGCTCCTGAAATGAATTCTCCCGTCCGCGTCCTGATCCTGTCCCTGATCCTCTGGCTGGTGGGCGACAACGCCCTGGCTGAGACGCGGCGCGTGGTTCAGGGGGACCGGATCAATGTCCGCTCCCAGCCCTCGGTAGACGCCGAGATCCTGGCCACTCTCAAGGGAGGACAGGAGGTCGAGGTCCTGGGTGAGGTCAGTGGTGCAGAGCCCGGGGAGGCCTGGAGCCGCGTCGCGATGCCTCAGCAGGTCACGGTCTGGGTCCTCGGCCAGCTGGTGAACCAAAAGTCGGGTGTGGTCCGATCCAAGGAGCTTCACTACCGGGCCGGTCCGGGCCGTAACTATAGCGTCTTGGGCACCCTGAAATCGGGTGATGAGGTGAAGGTGGTCCGCGAGTTCGACGGCTGGTTGCAGATCGAGCCTCCGGCCGGCTCCGTCGCCTTCGTCGCAAGCCGACTCCTGGCGCCTGCCGCCCAGCCGGTCGCCGCGCCTACGAAGACAGCAGCTCCGGTTACCGAGGTCCCGCCCGCGTCGGTTGCCAAGGTGATCGCGCCCTCCCCTGAGCCTGCTCTGGTTCCGGCGACTCCCGCCCCTGTCCCGCCCCCTCCCGTTCCGACTCCCCGCGTCGATCCTCCGGTTGCCGTGACACCGCCCCCGGTCGCGCCTGCGAAGGAGCCGGCCGCCCAGGTCACGGATTCGACTCCTCCTGAACCATCCACCCCGGCCATGGCCCCACTGTTTGCCCCGAAGCCCAAGAAGGACAAGCCCGCCGCCTCGCGCCGGCTTGCCCCGACCCAGTTGGCAGCACCTCGGCTTCTCGGTGCTCCTCGTATCCTTGGGAATCTCCCCGAGGCCGGGGCGAAGTTCTTCCTCATGACCCATGTCGATCCTCCCTTTGTCGTGGAGAACATCCCGCCCCGCTTTGTGGTGCGTCAGGGTAAGGTGTTCCCCGCGCTTAGCGTGCAGGCTCCGACCGCCTTCGAACTCCGGGCGGGTTCTTATCAGGAAGGTGCGATCGACTACCTGCTGCCCCCGGCGGATCTCCGGCTCAAGGACTTCGCAGGCAAACGCGTTTTGGTGAGCGGGTATGAGTACCGCGATCCCCGCTGGCGCCTGCCTGTGCTCAAGATCGACAACATCGAGGAAGACCGCTGAGTCCTCCCCGATCGGCTCCCCTCCCTCCCGTGTCCAATCTCATCGATGGGCGTGCCATCGCCGCCCAGATCCATTGCGAGACCGGCCAGCGCGTCGCCGCCCTCAAGGCACGTGGCGTGGTGCCAGGACTGGTCTTCATCCGCGTGGGGGAGGATCCCGCCTCCCAGGTCTACGTCTCGATGAAGGAGAAGCGGGCAGAGGAGCTCGGGTTCCGATCCCAGACAGTGGTGCTTCCCGATGCCACGACCCAGGAGAGCCTGCTCGAGCTCATCCGATCCCTGAACGCCGATCCGCAGTGGCACGGGATCCTCGTCCAGGCGCCGCTGCCGCGGCACATGGACCAGGCTGTCGTCTTCGCCGAGGTCTCCCCCGGAAAGGATGTCGACGGGTTCCATCCGCTCAATGTGGGCAAGCTCATGCTCGGCGATCCCACAGGATTCGTCCCCTGCACCCCGGGTGGGGTCCACGAGCTCCTGATCCGCTCGGGCATCGCTCTCGATGGGGCCGAGGTGGTGGTTCTCGGACGGGGCAACATCGTGGGCAAGCCCATGGCCTCCATCCTCGTCCAGAAGGGGCGACACGCGAACTGCACCGTGACCGTCTGCCACAGTGGGACGCGCGACATTGCCACTCATTGTCGGCGGGCCTCCATCCTCATCGCCGCGATGGGGGTCCCGGAGTTCGTGAAGGCCGACATGGTCAAGCCCGGTGCGACGGTCATCGACGTGGGCGTCAATCGGGTGCCGGATCCTACGAGTCGCACCGGGACCCGACTGGTCGGTGACGTCGCGTTTGCCGAGGTCCAACCGAAGGCGGGTCGCATCACCCCGAACCCCGGTGGGGTCGGGCCCATGACCATCGCCATGCTGCTGGCCAACACGGTCCGCGCCGCGGGCGGCTGAGTGTCGGATCCTTCACCGGGAAATCTTGCCGGTCAGGCCGACTCCAGGATCAGATTGGTGTAGATCCGGGATTCCCCGGTCCGGATCAGACCGATCGCATGCGGCACCCTGCGCTTCAGGTCGAGGTGGGGCTCGAATTCGATCGACACCTTGCCCAAGGCCGCCAGGAACTCGTCCCGGGTCGCCGGGTCGTTCTTCTGGATGAATTCCTCGGCCATCCACGCCCGCCCCGCATGCCACTGGGCCAGCATCGCCTGCACGACCTGGGGGATCGTGGGCACGCCGTAGACCAGGGCCAGGTCCACCGTCTCGATGCCCGGCCACGAGGGGAACATCGAATCGGCGATGACGACCGTGTTGGTGTGCCGGAGGCGGGCCAGAAGACCCAGGAGATGGGGGTTGAGGATGCCGGAACGAATCATGGGAGTGACCTAGAGTGGGAGAATTCCGCCACCAATGCCGAGGGGAATCCCGCAGACCACGGGATCACGCGATCCGGTCGTGCGCCCACGGATAGGTGGCCGAGACCCGGAAATCCCGGACCTGATCCTGGGTTGGAGGCGGCGTGTCGAGGACCGCGGGATCGAATGACGCCCCCGTCTCCTTCAGGATCACCGGCAGGAGCGGATTCCCATAGCTGATGCCGGGGAACCGCAGTTCGCTCCGGTTCACGTCGAGGACCCGCGTCTGGGTCGGATCCACCACCACCCGGCGGAAGAGGCTGAGGTCGATGCCCTGATTCCGGATGAAATGGGAGACGTCCGCCGGGGACGTGCCGGTGAAAGTGACGGGAGGCCGCGTTGCCATGGGGGGACTTATTGGAGCGCTTTTCCCGGAGTGCCAAGTCCGAATCCCGGAACGCTCGCCCCTGGACGGCGAAACGGCACCGGTCCTCTGGCCAGGAACCTTGAAATCTGGAGTCTGTGGCTTTCAATCGGTGCACTCCCCTCGTAACATCCCCGCGATGCTGCTGGTCATCGACAACTATGACTCGTTCACCTTCAACCTGGTCCAGTACCTGGGGGAGATGGGCGTCGCCATGGAGGTGCATCGGAACGACCAGATCTCGGTCGAGCAGGCTTTGGCTCTCCGGCCGGAGCGGGTCCTGATCTCTCCGGGGCCTTGCTCTCCGCGCGAGGCAGGGCTGTCCAACCAGATCATCCGCGCCTTTGCCGACCAGCGCGTGCCGATCCTCGGGGTGTGCCTGGGGCATCAGTGCATCGCCCACACCTTCGGGGCCGAGGTGGTTGTCAATCACCGCATGATGCACGGGAAGACCTCGCCGATCCTCCACGACGGACGGGATCTCTTCGAGGGGATGCCCAACCCGTTCCTGGCCACCCGCTACCATTCCCTGGTGGCCCGGCGCGAGACGCTTCCCGTTGAACTCGTGATCACAGCCTGGACCGAGGAGGGCGAGATCATGGGCCTGCGTCATGCGACGCTTCCCATCTGGGGGGTCCAGTTCCATCCCGAGAGCATCCTGACGGAGAATGGGCGGCGGATCCTCGAGAACTTCATGCGCCTACCGCACGGTTCGCCGCCACGTTGAGGTTCCCTGACCCGATTCCGAGATGCGCCCGCCTGAAACCTCCGCTGAGCGCATTTTCCGTGGCGTCGCCGCCTCGGGGGGCGTGGTGCACGGCAGGGTCCTGAGGCTGGGCTCGGGTGCCGTCGATGTCCGACCCCGATCCATCACGGCGGATGGAATCGAGTCCGAGCTGGATCACCTCCACAAGGCCATCGCCGAGACGCGGCACCAGATCCTCGAGATCCACCAGAAGGTTCTCCTCGCGATGGGTGCGAAGGAGGCCGCGATCTTCGAGGCCCATGGACTCGTCCTCGAGGATCCCGCGCTGGTCGGCGAGATCTCCCGCGCCATCCGGGAGGGTTTGAATGGGGCGGAGTATGCCGTCCAGGTCGTCTGTGGACGGTTCTGTGCGGCCCTCGAGGCGGCTGACGATCCCTACCTCCGCGAGCGGGCCGCGGACGTCCAGGACGTTTCCCATCGGGTCATCCGGAACCTCCTCGGCGAGATGGGGCCCAATCTCGCGAACCTTGCGGAACCCGTGGTCCTGGTGGCGCCCGACCTCTCGCCCAGTGCCACCGCCCTGCTGGACCGTTCCAAGGTGCTGGGCTTCGCGACGGACCGCGGCGGACTCACGGGCCACACCGCGATCGTCGCCCGCAAGCTTCGAATCCCGGCTGTGGTCGGGCTCGGGGACGCCTCGAAGGAGCTGCAGACCGGGGATCATGTCCTGATCGACGGACACGACGGTGTCCTGGTCCTGAGCCCCACCGATGCCACGCTGTTCCGCTATGGCCAGATCCGGGAGCGTCGGGAGGCGCTGGAGGTCCGGCTCCAGGCGGTCCGGGATCTCCCAGCAGTCACGCTCGACGGCGTCAAGGTGGGACTGGCTGCGAACATCGATGAGCCCTCGGAGGTGGCTTCGGTCCGGGAATCGGGCGCCCATGGCGTCGGGCTGTTCCGGACCGAGTTCCTGTTCCTGAACAGCGAGATCCCGCCCGACGAGGATCGTCAGTATGCGGCCTACCGCGCGGTCGCGGAATCCCTGACGCCGGCACCGGTCGTCATCCGGACCCTGGACCTGGGCGGGGACAAGCTGC
>JBDLQQ010000101.1:0-15689 GCA_039800465.1 Verrucomicrobiota bacterium | reverse complement strand
GTCGTGCAGCTATGCAGTTCCCCTTGTCGGGCCTGCTCGGGACTTCAACCCGTTGGAAAGTGCGCCCTGCCGGGCGCACCAACAAAAAAGCGGCGGACGCCGAGGCGTCCGCCGCTGTTCGAGAGGATCGACCGGGATTACAGGCCCTTGGCGATGATCATCTTGATGAGATCACCGACGCGGTTGCTGTAGCCCCACTCGTTGTCATACCAGCTCACCAGCTTGAAGAACCGGTTGTTGAGCTCGATGCCAGAGCCGGCATCGAAGATCGAGCTGCTGTTGTCGTGGATGAAGTCGGTGCTGACGACCTCGTCGGAGGTCCAGACGAGGATCCCCTTGAGGTAGGTCTCGCTGGCCTTCTTCATGGCGGCGCTGATCTCGGCGTAGCTGGTCTCCTTGACCGTCTTCACGGTGAGGTCGACGACCGAGACGGTCGGCACCGGGATGCGGAAGGCCATGCCGGTGAGCTTACCCTTGACCTCGGGGCAGACCAGGCTGACAGCGCGCGCGGCACCCGTGGCGCTCGGGATGACGTTCTGGGCCGCGGTGCGGCCGCCCTTCCAGTCCTTCTTCGACGGACCGTCCACCGTCTTCTGGGTGGCGGTGTAGGCGTGCACGGTGGTCATGAGACCCTCCTCGATGCCGAAGCCTTCCTTGAGGAGGACGTGGACCAGCGGGGCGAGGCAGTTCGTGGTGCAGCTCGCGTTGGAGATGATGTGGTGCTTCGAGGCGTCGTACTTGTCGTGGTTCACCCCCATCACGATCGTGACGTCCTCGTTCTTGGCAGGAGCCGAGATGATGACCTTCTTGGCACCGGCGGTGATGTGTCCCTTGGCCTTCTCGGCCTCGGTGAAGAGACCGGTCGACTCGATCACGATGTCCACACCGAACTGCTTCCAGGGCAGCTCCGCGGGGGACTTGGCGCTCACGACGTGGATGTCGGCACCGTTGACCACGAGGACGTCGTCCTCGGCCTTGTCGGGCGAGCTCTTCTTGCTGCTGACAGTCCCCTGGAAACGGCCCTGGGTGGAGTCGTACTTCAGGAGATAGGCCAGGTTGTCGGCCGGGACGAGGTCACCGACGGCGACGACCTGCACGTCCTTGCCAACGAGTCCCTGCTCCACCATGGCGCGGAAAACCAGACGGCCGATCCGGCCGAACCCATTGATCGCTACTTTGACAGGCATGTTCTTGATTTCGTTTTCTAAGTTTCAGGATGAGAAAAACCGAACGCCCAGCGTATTCGCGAAGGGGGTCGGGTCAACGCGTTTTTGGAAACCAGACCGGAGGATCAGGCCCAGAACGGCTTGTTTGAGCCCGAAAATCGTCACGATTCCAACCGTTGGCAACCCGGGCAGAGAAACGTCGACCTCGATGCCTGCCGGATCCGCTGAACGGCCCGACCACAGCCGGGGCACGGCTCCCCTTCCCGGTCGTAGATCGCGAAGCCGCGTCCGGCCTCTCCCCGGGCGGTTCCCCCGACCTCCCGATGGAACAGGGTCCATTCAGCAGGATCGGCGGACGTCGTGGCGACCAACCCGGCATCGATGGCTTCGGACAGCACCGATCGGATCGACTCCCGAAGCCGGCTCAGCTCCCGTGTCGAAAGGTCCCGGCTGGGGCGCGCCGGATGGATCCGGGCCCAGAACAGGATCTCCGCTGCATAGATGTTCCCGATCCCAGACACACAGGAGGGGTCCATGAGCCTCACCTTGATGGGCTGGCGGCTCTTGCCGAGGGCCAGAGCCAGCGTTTCGACCGTGAATCCCGGGTCCAACGGTTCGGGCCCCAGGCCCTGTGGTGGTTCCGGAACCCATCCGAACCGGCCCAGCCCCCGAACATCGGAGAACACCAACCGGTCGTCTCCCAGGTGGAGCGTGACCGCAGGATGCACGGGGGTCGCCTGACCAGGTCCCACGACACTCATCCGCCCCGTCATTCCCAGATGGATCTGCAGCAAACCGTCCGGGCCACCAGATCTGTCCGCGAGGGCGATCAGGAGTGTCTTGGATCGTCGGGAGACGGGCCCCAATCTGCCGCCACGGCACCGGAGGGTGAGGTCCTCGCTGGACTGCGGCCGGATCGAGCCCGGGCGATGGACCTGCACCGCGTGGATCGTCCTCCCACGAAGACGGGGGGCCAACCGGCGGCACAGGACCTCGACCTCGGGGAGTTCCGGCATGGGCCGGAGGGTATTGTCGCTTCTGTGATCCGCCACCGCCCGATGCAGGACCGAGGGGTGCCGACGTGGTTGCCCCGACAAAAATCCCAGCGCTTGCATTTGGTTCCGGTGGTCCGCATCGTTTTCTGCTCCGACTTTTCAACAAACTGCACGGCCGTCCGTGGAGCCTTTAAGAACATGAGTGATTCCCTCGATCTCGCCCTCGACCTGGAAAAGGCCTTTCTCCCCTCCTGGGCCCAAAATTCCGGCGACGCCAGCGCCAACAAATACGCCAAGTACGACGGCAGTGAGGGCGCGGAACGTGGGGATAGACGTGGTCCGCGCGGCAATCGCCCACCCCGGCCGGGTGGATCTGGCTTCGGAGGGGGCGGGGGGGGCTTCGGTTCCCGTCCCGACCGAGGGCCGCGGCGTGATTTCGGTCCCCGGCCAGGCGGTCGTGGGCCCGGTGGTCCGGGTGGCCCCGGCGGCGCCGGTGGCGGACTCCGTTGGGATCCCACCCAGGCGGGTGACGGTGGTCGTCCCGGACGTCCCCGGGATGGTCGTCGAACAGATCGTCGCGAGGCTCCCGAGCCGCTCATCCCGGTCGACATCGACCTGCGTCCCGATCCCGCCGGTGTCTCCTCCCTGGCTCGGCAGATCAAGCTGGGTGGACGGGCCTATCCCCTGCTCGAGGTTGCCGGGCTGGTCGTCCAGAAGCCGGACCGCTACGAGGTCACCTTCCGCGTCCTGCGGGGCAAGGACGGACAGCCGCAGCAGCGTCTCTTCGTGTGCTCGCTGGATGACAGCATCTGGCTCAGCGAGGCCGACGCCGTCCGCAATGCGCTGAAGGCCCACTTCGACACCTTCTACCAGACCCAGACCCAGCCGTGCGATCCGCCGAAGGGTGTCTGGACCCTGGTGGCGATGTTCGACGAGATCATCCTCGGCCCCCCGAACTACCATGGCTACCAGGAGCGCCTCCGCGAGATCCACGCGCAGCGGGCTCCGCGGCTGCCATTCGAGGTCTTCAAGAGCAAGGTCCGGATCGTCAAGGACGAGGCGGCCGTGAAGCAGTGGGTGGATGGCCAGAGCCAGCGCCTGGAGTACACGACGCTCAACGTTCCGGAGGCCCAGACCCTGCACTCCCTCGGCGAGGTGGAGTCCCACTTCAGGTCGGTGCACGCCACGAATCTGGTGAAGGAGGTGTCGCACTGGACGCTCAACCGCACCCCGAATGCCCCGCGCCTTCCCGAGCCCCTGCTCCGGCTGCTGCGGGTGACGATGGACCGGGAGCGCCGGTTCCCGATCCGCACGATGACCTCCCTGAGCGGCGCCTTCGCCCAGGCCGGCCTGCAGTTCTTCAAGCGCGACAAGACCGTGGTGCATGTCGCCGTGGCCCGCCCGCACTTCTTGGATCTCGAAGCCACGGCGGTCCAGCCCGGACTCCGTCAGATCATCGAGTTCATCAATGCGCACCCCGGGGCGACCCGGAAGCAGCTCCTCGAGGCCATCGCCCCGAGCCCCGCACCCGAGGCCGCACCGGCACCGGCGGTGCCCGATGCCGCCACGGCTCCGGCCGAGGGAGCTGCCCCCGCGCCCGCACCGGCACCGGCGGCGCCGACACCGACCGCCGCGCAGCAGGAGCTGCTGGGCAACCTCCACTGGCTCATCCATCAGGGCCATGTGATCGAGTTCGCCAGCGGTCTCCTCGAGACCGCCAAGAAGCCGACCGCGAAGCCCGAGCCGGCTGCCGCCAAGCCGCAGGAGCCGAAGGGTGATCGCCCGAGGAAGGATCGTCCCCCGCGCCCCCGTGGACGCTACGTCTTCGACAACACGGGCCTTCTCCCGATGCCCGCCGCCCAACCGGCGCTCGTGGGCTGAGCGACAGCATTTCCCATCCAACCCGGCAGACCCCCAGTGGGCTGCCGGGTTTTTCGTTGCCGGCGTGGCCGTCCCTTGCCCCCCCAGAAGCCCAACTCCATGATCGGCCGATGAGGATCATCCATCTGGAGATCGGAGCCTGGATTGCATTCGCCCTGCTGGTCGCCTTGGGATGCAACCCCAAGCCCACCGCGACGCCCCCGCCGTCGGAGTCCACCATCACCAACTACCTGGTCCGGGGTGTCGTGAAGTCGCTGAAGCGCCCCGAACGCGAGGCGGTCATCCGTCATGAGGAGATCCCCGGATACATGCCGGCCATGACCATGCCGTTCACCGTGCGGGAGGCCCGCGAGCTGGATGGGGTCGACCCGGGCGACTCCGTGGAGTTCCGGTTGCGGGTCACCGAGACCGATGGATGGATCGACCAGGTCCAGGTCGTGACGAAGGCCGACCCCGCGACCCGCAAGCCCGTTGCCACCAACACCCCACCCCCGGCCGCCACCAACGCGGCCTTTCGGGTGCTTCCCAATGTCCCGGAACTCAAGCCCGGGGACCTGGTCCCGGACCACGCCTTCACGAACCAGCTGGGACAGGCCCTCCGCCTCGGATCCTTCCGGGGGCAGGCGCTGGCCGTGTCCTTCATCTTCACCCGCTGCCCCTTCCCGCTCTTCTGCCCCCGCATGAGCGAGCGGTTCGCCGAGGTGCAGTCCGCCTTCGCCGCGCAGAAGGTGCAGGCCACCAACTGGCACCTGCTCTCCGTCACCTTCGATCCCGAATACGACACGCCCGCGGTGCTGAAGGCCTACGGACAGCGCTGGAAGGCGGATCCGGAGCGCTGGACGCTGGCGACGGGAGGGTTCGATCAAATTGAGCCGTTCGCCACCAGCGTGGGACTGTACTTCGGCCGGGGGGTCTCCATCGCGGACCAGAACCACAACCTCCGGACCCTCGTCATCGGACCTGATGGTCGCCTCGTTCAGATCTTCCGAGGCAACGAGTGGTCGGCAGAGGAACTGGTGCAGTCGCTCCGGGAGGCGCTGTCCAAACCGGAGGCGGCACCCGGCAAGTGATCCACGCGGGGACGCGGGCCGATCCGTCTGGGATCCGGTCCGGGGTTCAACGGCCCTTGGTCGCGAAGTCCTGGATCCGATTCCGGTCGGCGGCGAGGAGGTAGACGAGGCCGCCGATGGCGCTCCAGACGAGGTTGACGGTGTAGGCGATCAGGGACAGGGACAGCGCCAGACCCGGCTTGAGGGAGAGTCCCGGGATCGAGAACAGCCAGACGAAGAGGTTTTCCCGGACGCCAAGACCGGAAGGAGTCACTGGGAGCGCGGCAATGCAGACCGCCGAGAGGGAGACGAGGGCGATGAACGAGGCATCCACCGGCATCCCGAGCCCGCGGGCCAGCACCACGTAGGTCAGGGCGACCACGATCCCGATGGCGGCCGAAAGGGCGAGCATCCGGACGAGGAACCAGGGACGCCGACCAAACTGCCGACACGTCGCGAGGGCCCGGAGCACGGAGGTCCCATGCGGGATCCGCTGGACCAGCCTGAAGACCCATCCTCCGTCCTCGAGCAGTCGGGTGTAGAACCCGGCGACCAGGAGTCCGAAGGCGGCCAGGAGCATGAGCAGCAGGGTCAGGGCGACCACCTGGAACCGCTGGAAGTCACGCAGGAGCTGGAGGTGGTCCAGGAGAAGCACCCCGGCGACAAGCAGGAGCCCCAGCATCCCGAGCAACCGGTCGACGAAGACGGTGACGGCCGCCTCTCCCTCCTGGTTCGGGCAGCTCCGTGCGGCGTACCACGCCTTGATGACATCCCCGCCCGCGGTGCCGAGGAGGAATGCGTTGAAGAACTGGGCGATCAGGGAGATCCGCACGACATCCCGACCTCCCATGAACAGGCCCTGCTCGAGGAGGACCTGCCTCCAGCGCCAGGCCCCCAGGGCGACCAGGAGTCCACACAGGATAAATGCGGTGGCCAGGCTGACCCCATCCAGGAGCCGGAAGGTCGCCCAGAGGGCCAGTGGACCCCGGGTCCACGCCAGCTGACGCTGTTCCCACTTCCCGAGCGACGCCCAATCCGGTCCCCCCTGGCTCAGCAGCTCGAGCTGGACCTCGTTGCAGAAGATCACGTGCAGGATCACCATCAGCAACAGCCAGCCGACGAGGGCACGGGCCGCGCTCGGGATCGACGGGACGCGCACGGGGCGAACCTCACTCCTCGCCCCAGACCGACTTGATGTGCTCGAACCCGCGACGGACGTGGTCCGACTCGGTGCCGGGACTGAGTTCAAGCACCTTGATGTGCTCGGACCGGACCCAGGGGCGGAGGGCGGCGTAGTCGATCATTCCAAAGCCGGGTGGGCAGTGGTCATGCTGCCCCTCCTCGTCCGCGATCACGTCATGGACGTGCAACCCGCCGAGACGTTCGGCCATGCCCTCGAGGTGGAGGGCATGCTGGATGAGACCGAGGTTGTCCTTGATCTGGGCATGACCGCAGTCGTGCCAATAGCGGACGTTCGGTGGCAGCTGGGCGAGGAAGATCGGCAGGTCGTGATCGAACGGGATCTCCTCGACCGCCTCGCGGTTCTCGATGCCCAGCAGCAGCCCCTCGCCAGCGGCGGCATCGGCGAGGTTGCGGATCATGTCGAGGGACAGCTCGAGGGCGCGCTCCTTGCGGCGTTCCCGCTTGGAATCCATCTCCTCGACGAGCTTGCGGTAGCGGGGGGTCTCCCGTTCACCCCGGGCGACCATCTCCTCGAGCTTGTCGTTGTAGTCCTTGATGTCGACCTGTCCGGAATGCAGGACGACCAGCTTCGCGCCGACCCGTGCGGCGGTCTCGATGGTCTTGAGGGAGTGTTTCCACGCCGACTCCCGTTCGCGCCGATCCTCCGAGCTGAACTTGAAAAGGTTCGGAGCCGGATAGTGGATGCCCATCGGGAGGGGGCAGAAATTGTGCAGGGTCGAGATCTTGATCTCGCCCGCCTGCACGGCGTCCAGGATGCCGGGCAGGAGGCTGATGCGGATGCCATGGCTCAGCTCGGCATACTCGAAGCCAAGGTCACGGATCTCACGCAGCATCGCCCGGCCGTCGGTGTGTCGGCCGGAGTTCCAACAGGTCGAAAGGGAGTACATGGAAGTGAAAAATCGCCGGAGGTGTCCTTCGGACAACAACCGGCGATATGGGATTCAATGCGACAGGCCGCTCATCACTGATCGGCGTAGCGGGCGGCCAGCATCGCGCTGAACTTGGCCACCTTGAGCTTGCGGCGTCGGCGCTCGCTCGGCTTCTCGTAGTGCCGCTTGTTGCGGACCTCACGGAGGGTGTTTTCCCGGTCGACCTTCTTCTTCAGTCGGCGCAGGGCCCGATCGATCGGTTCGCCTTTCTTGAGTTTGATTTCGCTCAAATCACTTTCACGTCCTTTCCTCAACGCGGTTCACCGGCCAGATGGCCCGCGACTCCGCGCCTGCCTGTACAGGACAGACAGGAAAACCGGGGACTCGCCTAGGCAAGCCCCGGAAGACGAGTGGGATACGCTTTTTTCAGACCGAGGCAAGCGCGGAAACCGGACCGGACTCACTTATCCGAGGCAGCGGAAGGAGTCGGAGTCCAACCGAGGGCCGATCCGACCTCCCACGGCTCCTTGGGAGACCTATTCCCGAAGCCGCACAGGGCGCTCATTCCGGGACCCCAGAAGCGGTCGCCACCCCGCCCCAGCCACGCCGGATCCCTCCCGCCCCAGGAGGACCGGATCCGGGAAGGATTTCCCTGAATCTCGAAGTCGCGCATTCCATTGGGCCAAAACGGCTTCCAACGCTGGAGGTCGCCCCGTTGGCGGCACCACGTAATCGTATCCACCGGGAACCAGTCCCGGGGTCCCCCTCAAGGACCGCTCCGCGACACAGCGCACCGCGGCATAGGCATCGTCCATCAGAAGCCCCAGGTACGGAGCGATCCAGTCCGACCCCGATGCGGCGCGGGCCGGTTCCCAACCCAGATGCCAGGCCATCAACGCCCTCTGCCCCGCGTCCCCCGTCAGCGTGATCCGGACCGAATCCGCAACCGTCCGCTGCACGGGATCCAGCACCGGGGGCTTCTGGGCATACCACCGCTCCAGATGCTCGGCGGTCCAGGCAAGGGACCGATCCAGATGGCAGAGGTTGCAGGCGTTTGGACGTCCCGTGGTCAGTTCGACATCCACCCTCGGGCTGCTGATCTGATGGCTGCGGATGGCGGTCAGGACCCCGTAGGTCGTGTGCGGCATGTGGCAGTTGTAGCAGTCGCTCCCAGACGATCCGGACCGGTGGTGGGTATGGGATTCGAGGACGGCGGGTTCACGGTACCGCTCGTGGCACTGGGTGCAGGCACGGGCGTCCTGCCGGTTGGCCGCGAGGAGATCGGCCGGCTCGCTCTCATGGAGGGAATGGCAGGAGAGGCATGAGAATCTGCCCCCCTTGAAGCAGGGGGATCTCACGAGGCCGTTGTGCTCCCGGCCACTCACCCGGACCATGCCGTCGGACCAGAAGAAATCCTCGAGCAGCTGCGGGTTGCGGGCGATGTACTCGCGAAGCCCCGGCACCTGCTCCACCTCGTCCGGCTGGATGAGGGGCGTCGTCTCCGCCAACACGTCGCCGGGACGGAACCGGAAGCCGTCCTGACGCCAGTTCTCCGCGCGGTCGATCCACTTCATCGAGTGGCAGAACCCACACGTCTCCGAGGCCCGGACCGGATCGATCTTCTCGGGATGGACGATCTCGCGGGCGAGCGCGGCCGGGTCTGGCTTCAAGGCATCCGGGCCTGCCCGCCGGCGCGCCTCCACGTGGGTCCGACCGGGGCCATGGCAGGCCTCGCAAGAGATGCCGAGCTCTGCCGCCCGCGTGTCCATCCGACGAGCCACCGGATCCACCCGAGGCTCGATCGCGGTGCTATGGCAGCGACTGCAGGTGACATTCCACGCCTCCGACTGGTGGGACATTCCCGGGGGCCGAAGGAAGGTCGAATTGCGCGGCACCCAACGCTGCTCCGGGATGAGCCAAGTGAACGGGAATCCCACCTGCAGGTTGCCACTACCCTCCGGCATCCAGAAGACCTGCATGTGGTGCGACCCCGTCACGAGGGTCACCCGGGTGTCGAGCGCCGGCGTGCCGGCGGCGGGTGTCGGACCCGGATCCACCTTCTCCAACCGGACCTTCAACGTCTGTCCCTCCTCTGACAGGCGGAATCGGGTCCCGTCATTGGTCAGCACGACGTTCCTGAAATTGGCCCGCACCGTCTCCGGGGAGGCCAGCTGGGTCATGGTCCTATGATAGGTCCGATGCCAGGACTGGAACTGGTCGGCATGACAGTCCCTGCAGGACTCGGAACCGACATAACCCTCAGGTCCCCCCTCCCGCGGAATGCGTTCATCGCCGGCCAAGGCGGGGGAAGCGCCCGGCGGGGTGGAGGCCTGCTGCTGGGGCGCGGGATCGACCGGAGCTTCCCGGCGGGAACATCCGGGAAGAATCAGCAGCACGGCGAGCACCCATCCCACGACGGACGCCGCGGCACTCTTGGGGGGACTGGGGAACCGGGAGGACATGGCGCCCTGGCAGGATCACCGGGCCGACAGGGAAACCATCAACCGTCCCATCTCGAGAGCGGTCCGGGCGGCTTCACGTCCTCGGTTGGTCTGGGGATCCAGGCACCGGACACGGGCCTGTTCGACCTGCGTGACCGTCAACACCTCATGGATCATCGGCACGCCGGTCTTGAGGGCCAGACGCATCAACCCCTGGCTGACCGCCTCCCCGATGTGGTCGGCATGGGAGGTCTCACCCTGGAGGATCAGGCCAAGGCAGATCACGGCCGCGGGGGGATGGGGCAGACGCCGTGCGAGAGCCGAGGCGGCGACTGGGATCTCCCAGGCGCCCGGCACCCGGACCACCTCGGGTTCCGGCGCCCCGGCCGCCAGGAGGGTCTCCCGGGCCGAGGCGAGCATGCCGTCGACATACAGCGAATTGTACCTCGAGGCGACGATGGCGATCCGCAGTCCGGATCCGGAGGGGAGCGATGCACCTGAGTCCGCGGTCAGCATGGATTGACCATCCTGCACCCAGCCAACCCACTCAACCCCCAACTCTCGCAGCGGTCGGACTCATCAAGCCCGAACAAGTTGCTTGGCGGGTAGCCATCAGACGAACGATCCTGACCTCTCCGGGCTTCGCTGCCCGCCGAAAACCCGATGTCACGCCATTTCCTGCAACTCCTGATGGGTCTGATGCTGGCCCTGGGCCTCCGGACCGCGGCCATGGGCGCCAGCGCCTCGACGCCACCCTCGGGTTCCTGGCCCACCAATGCCCTCAGCCTGAACGAGGCACTCGAGGTCGCCCTGCGCCAGAGCCCGACCATCCTGAAGGGTCGGCAGGACATCCAGGAATCCTACGGGGTCTCCCTGCAGCTCAAGTCGTCCATGCTGCCTCGGATCACCGGCTCGGCATCCTACCTGGCCATCGGGGATGGCAACATCGAGTCCGTCCCGACACCCGGGTTCGACTTCCGCCTCCGAAACAACCAGTTCTGGAACGCCAACATCCTCGTGAGCCAACCCATCTACGCCGGTGGCGGCATCCAGTCCCGGGTCCGGTCCGCCGGGCTCACCCGCGAGGCCGCTCTGGCCCAGTTCCAGGCGATCGTCGCCGACGCCCTCCTGTCGATCAAGATTGCCTACGACGACGTCCTGCTCTCGATGGAGCAGATCCAGACCCAGAAGTCCTCGGTCGCCCTGCTGGAGAAGGAGCTCCTCGACCAGAAGCGGCGTTTCGATGCCGGGACAGCCCCCCGGTTCAACGTACTGAGGGCCGAGGTGGAACTCGCCAACGCCAAGCCCCGGCTGATCCGCGCCGAGAACGCGTTCCGCATGTCGAAGGACACCCTCGCCACCCTCCTGGGCTGGAATATCCCGACCAACTCCATCGACAACATCCCTCTGAAGCTCTCTGGCCGCCTCGCCGCCGAGCCGTTCGAAATCAGCCTCCCCATGGCGATCGCCAAGGCCCGGGTCCAGCGTCCCGAGCTCACTGTCCGGACCATGGACCGCCGCCTGAAGAAGGAGGAGGTCACCCAGGCCCAGGCCAACTACTATCCCTCGGTCTCGATCGGGGGCGGCTATCAGGGACAGAGCCGGGTGCTCTCAGACGACCTCTCCATGGTGCTCGATGGCTGGACCGCTGGGGCCCAGTTCAACTGGAGCATCCTCGACTTCGGCCTGACCAAGGGCCGGGTCGACGCCGCCAAGGCCCGGCTGTCGAAGTCCGAGATCGACCAGGACGACACCCTGCGTCGGATCGACCTGGAGGTCCGGACCGCCCATTCGACATTCAACGAGGCCCGTGAGGTCCTCGCATCCCAGGAGAAGGTGATCGAGCAGGCGGAGGAGGCGGTGCGCCTGGCGATGGCCCGCAATGATGCCGGGTCTGGGACCCAGCTGGATGTGCTCTCGGCCCAGACGGCCCTGACCGAGGCCCGGACCACCCACGCCCAGGCCCTCCGGGACTACGCGGTGGCCCTGGCCCGACTCGACCGGGCCATGGGGGACGGGATCCAGCTGCTCGCGAACAAGCTCTGATCCGACCTCCGGCCGGGGCCCGGCTGGACCGTCTCACAGGGGCGACGTCTCGGCCTCCCACACCCGCTCCATCACGGTCTCCAACAGCCGGGGGTCGCTGCCGATACCCGGGGTGTACCACACCCGGCGCCCCTCACGGACGGTGGGATTGATCCAGGTCGGCTGGCCCGACTGCATCCGCGACGCCACCACCTCAGGAGACTCACCCAGCAGGACCGGGATGTCCTCCTGGCTGTGGAGCCCATCGCTCATGAAGAACGGGACGACCACCAGGTCGTCGGTCGGGGAAGTCCGGATGCAGTCCTCGATGCGGGGGGCCTCCTCCATGAAGACGGGGTGGACCCCGGCGTAGATCCCCAGTCGGCGGATCTCCGCGACCTGGACCTCCACGGACTTCCGCGAATTCTCGTTGTTGCCCGTTCCATGCCCCGCGATGAAGAGGGTGGTCCGACCCGGCTCCGGCGGCGGGCCCGAGGTTCCGGGGAACCGCGTCACGATCTCGCGGGCCCTCTCGAGGATCCGTTGCGTCATGGACGGGTGGGTGCCGACCGGACGGCAGTAGTGCACCTCCTGGGCTCCCCTGCGCTGATGCCACATCGGACTCCCGGAGCTGTCGATCATGCCCAACTCCCGGGGGATCACCTCCTCGGTGAAATAGCCCTCGCTGATGAACATCGGGACGACGAAGACGCGAGGGGAGAGGACCTGCCGGAGGCATCCACAGAAGGTCGGCTGCTCCTTCCAGAACCCGGTGGCCACCTCGGCGAACCGACCCGCCTCACGCATCCGGGCGGCCTGTTCCCGGACGGGTCGGGACGAATCGGCGTTCAGGGTGGAACCGTGCCCGAGGAGCACCAGGGCCGCATCCGGTCGGCTGGAATGGCGTGTGGATCCCCAATCCGGCATCCTCCCGGGATCCGTGCCCCGAGTCGGGCTCCCCTCACCGGCGGCCTCCATCAACCCTGGGGAGGGAAGGCGTTCTGCTCGGTCTCCATCCACCGGGTTGCGTAGTGGATCAGCGCGGTGGAATCCGGGAGCTTGAGCTTGTCCTTGATGTGGCCGCGGTGGACGTCGACTGTCTTCGGGCTGAGGCCCAGTTCCCCGGCGATCTCGCGGGTGGTCATGCCCTGGCCGATCAGGCGGAAGACCTCGAACTCGCGATCGGTCAGGTCGGCGATGCCGGGCTGGGAGCCGGCCTTCGTGGGACGGCCCAGGCTCTTGACCACCTTCTCCGTGATGGCGGGACTCAGGTAGATGCCACCACCAAGGACCTTGCGGATCGCGACCATCAGCTCCTCCCCACCCGCCCCCTTCATGATGTAGCCCTGGGCACCGGCCTTGAGGGCGCGCTCCGCATGCAGGTCCTCGCCGTTCATCGACAGGATCAGGATGGCCAGGTCGGGGAAACGCGCCCGGATGTCCCGGACGAACTCCATGCCGCTGCGGCCCGGCATGTTCATGTCGGTGAGCAGCAGGTCGGGCACGACCTTGTCGAGCAGGGTCATGGCCTCGGCAGGATTCCCGGCCTCGCCGCAGATCTCGAGGTCGGCCTCCTTGCCGATGAGCTGGGAGAGTCCCAGACGCAGGATGGGGTGGTCCTCCACCAGCATGATGCGTCGGCGCGCGGCGACCGGAGCGGCAGGCGACGCGGGTGGCGTGGGTTTGGAGGGAGTGGATTCCTGAGCCGCGTCCTTCTTCTCCCGTCTGTCCTTCGATTTCATAGGGCTTTCCACAGCGAGCAGGTGATGCGCAGCCCCCGGCGTGGCGCCGGCCCGACCTCGAGGGTCGCGCCGATCATCTCGGCCCGGTATTTCATGACCCGCATCCCCATGCCCATATCGTCACCATCAGGGCCGGAAAATCCACAACCATCATCTTCGACGAGGAGGACGACCCGTGGGGAGTTCCGCGAGAGACGGATCTGGACCCGTCCAGCACCGGAGTGCTTCAGCGCATTGTTCACCGCCTCCTGCGCGATCCGATAGAGCTGGGTCGCCACGTTGACCTCCTTGAGCAGCACGGGCTTCGGGCAGATGAAGCGACACTGGACCTTGGTCATGGTCCGCACCCCCATCGCCAGCTCCTCGAGCGCCCGCATGAGTCCGTCGTCCTCGAGAGGGACCGGCGAGAGCCCATGGGACAGGAGGCGCGCCTCCGTGACCGCCTCCCGGAGCTGGTGGGTCAGGTTCTGGACCTGGGGCTGCAGATTGGGGGCCTTCTTCTGGACGTCACTGGCAAGGGCCTGTCCGAACAGCTCCAGCGCGGTGAGCCGCTGGCCGAGGCCGTCATGGAGATCCCGTCCGAACCGGCGCTGCTCCCGTTCCCGCGCCTCCAGCGCCTCCCTCTCCAGCTCGAGCCGCTCCGTGATGTCCATCAGGGTGCCCACCACCTTGACGGTCCGGCCACGTCGGGCCGCAACCGCCTCCCCGACCACCTGGACATGCCGCACCCGTCCATCGGGCCGGACGATGCGACACTGCAGGTCATAGCCGATGCCACGCCGGATCAACTGCGAGATCGTCGACTGGACCCGCGCCCGGTCGTCGGGGTGGACCCGGTCGTCGACGAACTGCTCGAGCGACAGGCGCTCCTCGATGCCAAGACCGAGGATCCGATAGACCTCGGTCGACCAGCTGGCACGGCGTTGGGGCTCGACGACGACCTCGTAGCTGCCGAGCTGGGCGATCTTCTGGGCGCGCGCGAGGCTGGCCTCGCTCCGACGCAGGGCGTCGGCGGTCTGCTTCCGGTCGATGAACTGCCCGATCTGACCCCCGAGGCTGCCGACGAGCCCGATCAGCTCCGGGTCGGCATCGAGGGACCGGGTGCTGTAGAAGACCATGACCGCGAGGGTCCGTCCCTCGAAGCGTGCCGGGAAGGCCAGTGCGGATCGGAGACGGGCCCGGGCTGCGGAACGACGGCGTCCGAACTCGGTGCATTGGGACAGGTCCGAGACCCATCGGGGCTCGCCGGCGGGGAGGGCCTGCCGGGCCAGCCACGCGGGGTCCCCCAGACGGGGCGACCAGCCCTGGTTGATGAACTCCGCCAGAGCCGGCGAGGTGGCGTGCCACGCCTTCAGGATCCTCAAACCACCCGACTCCGCATCCACCTCCCAGAACTCCCCCGCCCGCCATCCGAGCGACTCGGCGATGGACCGCAACAGCTCCGGGACGGCCTCATCCAGACTCTGTGCCGCCGCCAGGATCCGGGCCGCGTCGAACTGGAGACGCCCCAGGATCTCCCCCTTCCTCCGTTCCGTGACATCCTGCAGCGTCCCCGCGACCCGCTGGACCCGTCCGTTCGGACCCGGGATCGTCTCCACGAGGCTCTGGACATGACGCACGGACCCGTCGGGACGCAGGACCCGGAACTCGAGGGTATAGCGGTCGCCCCGCCCCCCCATCCTCCGGACGGAATCCCTCAGCCGCGCACGGTCGGCCGGGTGCACATGCTGCCCGATGAACTCGTCGAGACCCAGCGGCCCCTGGGCCGGGTCCCTTCCCACGATGCGGAACATCTGGGCCGACCAGCGGAAGGACCGCTTGGAACGGAACTGGCCGGTGAAGCTGCCCAGATGCGCGATCTCCTGGGCGCGGGCAAGCCCTCCCTCGCTCTCCCGGAGCGCCAGCTCCACCCGCTTCCGCTCGGTGATGTCCCGGACGAAGGCGGTGAAGATCGTGCGGCCCGGAAGCCGGACCTCGCTCAGGGACAGCTCGATGGGGAACTGTCGGCCATCCTGACGTCGTCCCTGGACCTCCCGCCCCGCACTGAGGGGCCAGGCTCCCGGATCCCCCAGGCCCCGTGGTATCAGATGGCGCAGGGACTTCCCGACCACCTGGGACTCGGCCAACCCGAAGATCTGCTCCGCCGAGCGGTTGAAGGACTCCACGACGCCCGCGATGTCCGTCGTGATGATGCCATCGGCCGCCGTGTCGAGCATCGCCGACAACCGCGCCTCCCGGTCACGCACCTGCTCTTCGATCTGTCGCTGGGCCGTGACCTCGAGATGGGAGACCACCGCGCCCCCACGCCCCCGGGTCAG
>JBDLQQ010000100.1:0-5442 GCA_039800465.1 Verrucomicrobiota bacterium | reverse complement strand
GGCCCCATCGAAGATTTAGGCTGCAGGGGTGGAACCGGCGGAGGAGCCGCCGGGGGTTGCACGGGTAGTCGGGGCCGCAGAGGAGATCGGGGCACCACGGACGTCGGAACTCCCGATGGCGGGGGCGATTCCCGGACGAAGGTTTCGGCCGCCTTGAAATAATCCAACCGGGCTCGCAGCCAGGGCACGTAGGGCTGCAACGCCGTCTCCCGCTCCAACCACGGCAGGAGGGCTTCGGCGACGACGCGCAGTTCGGCCAGATCGAGGAGGTTCTCGGCCTGCAGACGATCCTGAACCCGCCGGAGCAGCGGCTCGACCTGCTGGAGATCGAGCTCGGGCAGCGGCGGCAGCGCCTCCTCGTCGATGTGCTGCTCCCACCAACGCTGCCCCTCGTTCAGCAAGGCCTCCAGGTCCGGCGGCGACGAGACCGGCGGCGTCTGGACTGCCCTCGCCGGCACGAGTTGCAGCAGGACTCCCAGCAGGATGGAACGAAAAGCGGGGTTCACGTCGGGCGTGAGATGAGCATCGTGCAGACCCGGGCCCCGGGCAAACCCTGCCCGCCGAAACAGTCGAAACCCGGGTTCAAAACCCGGACTTGCCCCGCTGGATTCCCCCGACACACTGACTCCACGCTTCCAAATCCTCCGTTTATGGGCCGCATCTACAACAACATCGTCGAGACCGTCGGGCGCACGCCGCTCGTCCGCCTGAACCGCATCCCCGCCAGCCTGGGTGTGGATCCGTCCACCCAGATCCTGCTCAAGTGCGAGTTCTTCAACCCGCTGGGATCGGTGAAGGACCGCATCGGCATGGCCATGATCCAGGACGCCGAACAACGGGGCATCCTGAAGCCGGGCACCACCATCATCGAGCCCACCTCGGGCAACACCGGCATCGCGCTGGCCTTCGTCGCGGCGGCCAAGGGCTACAAGGTCATCCTGACCATGCCCGAGACCATGTCGCTGGAGCGCCGCACACTCTTGGCGCTGCTGGGCGCCAAGCTGGTGCTGACCCCCGGCAGTGAGGGCATGCGCGGGGCCATCGCCCGGGCCGAATTGCTGGCCAAGGAGATTCCCGACGCCTGGATCCCGCAGCAGTTCGAAAACGGAGCCAATCCGGCCGTCCACACCGCGAGCACCGGCCCCGAGATCTGGGAAGACACCGCCGGCGCTGTCGACATCTTCGTCGCGGCGGTCGGCACGGGTGGCACCATCACGGGCTGCTACGAATACATCAAACCCCTCAAGCCATCCTTCACGGCCATCGCGGTCGAGCCCAAGGACTCGCCCGTCATCTCGCAGACCCTGCACGGCGAACCGGTCAAGCCCGGCCCGCACAAGATCCAGGGCACCGGGGCCGGCTTCGTGCCGAAGAACCTCCGGCTCAAGGACGCTGCGGGCAACGCCCAGATCGTCGAGGCCGTCCAGGTGAGCAACGACGACGCCTTCGCCATCGCCCGTCGCTTGGCCAAGGAGGAGGGCATCCTCGCCGGCATCTCGTCGGGCGCCAATGTCTGGGCCGCCATCGAGGTGGCCAAGCGCCCCGAGAACAAGGGCAAGACGATCGTGACGGTCGCCTGCTCGACCGGCGAACGCTACCTGTCCACCGCGCTGGCCGCCGAGGCGCGCGCCGAGGTCGGGGGCTGAGATCCCTCCTGACGATCCCTTCGGAAACGACACAGGCCGCGTGGCATCCCACGCGGCCTGTTGTTTTTCAGGAAGAAGCCAGGACCGCTTTCGACCAGCCCGCCCGACCAGACGATCAGGGCTCGGACGACAAGCGAACCACCAGCTTGCCAAACTGTTCGCCGCGCTCCATGCGTTCGAAGGCCGCCCCGACATGGTCCAGGTCGAAGACCTCGCTGACGACCGGCTTGATGGCGTGGGTCTTGACGAACTCGACCATGGCCGCGAAGTCGGCGGGGCTGCCCATGGTGGTGCCCAACAACGAGATCTGCCGCCAGAAGAGCTTGCGGGTCGGCAACTCGGGCGGATTCCCGCGGGTGGCCCCGAAGAAGACGATGCGCCCGCCCGACGCGGTGAGGTCGATGAGCGTCTCGAAACCGGGGCCCGCGGCGCTGTCGACCACCACGTCGAAGGGGCCGTGGTGCTTGCCGAATTCGACATACCAGTCTGGCAGGCTGTAGAGGGTGCCGGCTTTGGAGCCCAACTCATGGGCGCGTTCCAGTTTCCACGGCGCGCTCGAGGTGACACAGGGAATGGCCCCCGCGGCCGCGGCGAATTGCAGGGCGAAGAGGGCGGTGCCGGCGCCGATGCCGTTGATCAGGATGCGCTCATGGGCCTTGAGCCCGGCCCGGGTGAAGAGCGCGCGGTAGGCGGTGAGGCCGGCCAGGGGCAACGCCGCCGCCTCTTCCCACGACAGGTGAGAGGGTTTGGGCACCAGCTGGGTGGCCGGGATCGCCACGAACTCGGCCAGCGTGCCGTCGCGGGGCAACCCCAGGATGGAGAACCGTGGCTCCTGGGCCTTCTCGGAATGCCCCCAGTCGAGGGACGGGTTCAGGATGACTTCCTGCCCGACGAGTGTGGGGTCCACCCCCGGCCCCGTCTCCACCACGGTGCCCGCACCGTCCGAACCCGGGATGACCGGGAAGCGCAAGCCGGCGTAATGGCCGCCCTTGATCCAGACGTCGCGATGATTCAAGGCGGCCGCATGCAGGCGGACGACCACTTCCCCGGGATGGGGTGTCGGCTGGGGAACGGTATCGACGACCAACTCCTGGACTCCGCGAAGGACGGCAGCTTTCACAGGCGGCAGATTAGAGGGGCCGCCACGACAACGCGAGCCCGCGCCGTCACTTCAACTTCAGGAAATTCGCCAAGAGCGTGCGCCCGTTCTCCGTGAGGATGCTCTCGGGATGGAACTGGACGCCCCAGATCGGCAGGGAGGTGTGCCGGACTCCCATCACTTCCCCCTCCTCGGTCCAGGCCGTCACCACCAATTCCGGGGGCAACGTGTCGCGCCGGGCCACCAGGGAATGATAGCGGGTGGCGTTGAAGGGATTGGGCATGCCCTCGAAGAGGTCCTTGCCGTCGTGGAAGATCGGCGAGGTCTTGCCATGCATCATGCGGTAGTTGACCTCCACGGTCGCCCCGAAGGTGTGGCAGATGCACTGGTGCCCGAGGCACACGCCCAGGATGGGCACACGGCGCTCGGAGAAGGCGCGGATCAGGTCGTTGGAAAGACCGGCCTCGCGCGGCGAGCAGGGGCCCGGCGAGATGAGCACCCGATCGGGCTTCAGCGCCAAGGCCTCCTCCAGTCGGATCTGGTCATTGCGATACACCTGCATCTCCACGCCCATCTCGCCGAGGTACTGGACGAGGTTGAACGTGAACGAGTCGTAGTTGTCGATGACCAGCAACATGGCGGAACAACGCTAGTCCGGCCGGGCCGCAATGGGAAGCCCTCGGCCCTCCGGCCAGGAACCCCTCCCTCACGACCGGCGCGACCGTCGGCAGCCAACCCGCTCCTTCTATTGCTTCTCCGAGGTCGCCCGACGGATCTCGAAGCGATACGGATAGGGGCGAGCGGTCGAGCGCGCGAGCTTCACCAAAGCGTCGTCCACGGCCTTGGCCTCGCGACGCAGCCGGGCCGACGCCGGATTGTCGCCGTTGAATTGCCGCCGGAATGCCTCACCGCCCCAGGCCTTGTCCCGGGCGTCGACCAGTTCCTTCACCGCATCGGACTGCGCGTCCCAGGGCCCGCCAGGGAACCATCCGTTGGCCGTGGCCGAGGCGATGTTCTCGCCCTGGGCCAGTCGTTGGGCGCTGTACGTGCCCAACGATCGCCCCTCGGCGCGGACCTCGTAGTCGCCGGGTTCCAGGCCGGTCACGCGGAGGCGGTATCCGTTGATCGCATCCGGGATCGGCATCCACCGGTGGTTCAGGGCGCTGAAAATGCCCAGGTTCAGCGGAAGCCCCTGGTCGAGCCGGCGGAAGGCGATCCCGTCCGGAAGGCGCGCCAGGCCGGAGACGGTGCACTGGTCGGCGGCGATCGTGCGGAGCGCGGCGGCATCGACCGTGACGGAGGAGACCTCGGCCGGGGCCCCGAGCCCCTTCAACATCGCGAAGCCCATCGCCAACTGTCCCAGGTCGTTGAGATGGACGCCGTCGTCGACATGCAACCGCGTGTGCTTGGCCGGATCCTTTTCGCCGGCGTTGGCCGCCAGCACGCGACGCTGCACCTCCCGCATCCCACGGGTGAGGTCGATGGTGTCGGCCCCGAGCGATCGGGCCAATGCCATCCCATCGTCGACCATGCGCTGGAGGTAGCCCACTTCGGCGGTGTCCGGGTTCTCGGCGGTGATCGCGGGCGAGCAGATGAAGACCCGGATGCCGCGCTTCTGGCTTTGCAGGACGATGTCGCGGATGCCATCGAGGTACCGCTGGCGATGCAGGTCGTCAGCCTTCGTGCCCCAGCCGATGTCGTTGATGCCGAACGCGACGGTCAACACGGTCGCACCCGGCGCGAAGACATCCCGCTCCAGTCGCTGAAGGCTGCCGTGGGCGGTGTCGCCGCCCTGACCCGCATTGAGGAAGCGCACGCGCCGGCCGGGAAAGCGCATCAGCGTGTAGTGCTCGACGATCTTCGTGTAGCCACGGGCCGCGGTGATGCTGTCGCCCAGGAAGGCGAGGGTGTCCCCGTCGCGCAGGGCGAAGTCGGAGGCGCGCAGCGCGAGGGCGGAGGCGGCCGCACAGAGGATCGGGAGGAGGACGCGGAGTTTCATGACGGGAATTCAGGGAACGTTCGGAACGGAATCCAAGAGGCACTCGACGGGACGGCCCTACCTGCGGACGGGCTCCTGGGCGGGACGGAGGCGGGGATCGTCCAGATCGAGTCGATAGAGGATCTGGTTGTAGTCGTGCCGTGGCGTGGCGACCGGGTCGCTGGAGAACTCCCGGGTGTAGGTTCCCTCGAACAGCAGCACCGGGGAGTCGGCAGACGTGAAGTCCAGATGGAGACGGGGGTTGTAGAAGGTGTGATGCCGGTGGGTGAGCACCTTCACCGCGGGGCCCCAAGGACCGGTCGGGGCATCGGCCTCGGCGTACCAGAGCTCTCCGAGTCGCGACGGGGTTCCGCCGTTCTCCAGGAAGACCGTCACCCAACGCCGCCGCCAGGCTTGCCATCCCATGCCGCCGCTGTGGACGCCGTCATGAGGGCGCACCGTCGCGCCATCGGTCGCCGATCGCAGCTCCTTCTGAGGCTCCAGGACTTCCCAGGCCGCGGGATCCTGCCAGGCCTCGAACGTGGCCAGACAGCGCAGCGTGGGGAAAGGGTGGGCGAACAAGATCCAGTCACGCCCGGTCCCGTCTTTCCAGGGGACGGCGTGACCGACCGGCAGGGGCGGCGGACGGGGCGAGGCGGTCGAACGGGTCCACAGCACCTTGAGGCGCTCGAACGTCCGGGATGTTTCGTTCCAGACCG
>JBDLQQ010000099.1:0-18283 GCA_039800465.1 Verrucomicrobiota bacterium | reverse complement strand
TAGAAGGTGAACTGCTCGGCGAGGTCGCAATGGGGATCGGTCTGGTAACGGTAGCCGAGCCAGTCCTTCCGGGTGATGGGGACGTTCAGTAGAGCGGATCGGAGGTAAAGGAATGGTACGTCGAAACCGCGTCCGTTGAAGGTGACGACCTGGTCGTAGCGTTTGGCGACGTCCCAGAACGCGGTGAGCAGTTCCTGCTCATCGACCTGGGGGGCGAACTCGACCCCATCCGGCGAGCTGGATTCCTCCTCGAAGTCCTCGGCCTGATACAGGACCTGTCCCTTGCCGGAGTCTGCATTGACCATGGCGATGCAGACGATCTGGGCGGTGAAGGGCCAGAGGTTGAACTGCTGGGTGATCTCGGCGCGGCGTCGGGCACGATCCGCTTCCTCGGGGAGCTTCTCCGCCTCGCGGAACAGGTACTCCTGCTGTGCCTCGTCGAACTGCTCGATGGGCAGTGCGGAGGTCTCGATGTCGAAGACAAGGCGGGCCATGGGGTGTCTTGTAGCGGGGGTTGGGCAGGAGGAACAGCGCCTAGATTTGGGGATGCCGGGCGGTGAAAGCGGAGGGGCGGGAACCGTCCTGGACCTCTCGGCCCGATTCGATTCCCGCCCCAACTCAATGACAAGAAATGAAGGGTTTACTTCTTCTTGGCAGCGGCCTTCTTGGCGGCTGGCTTCTTGGCAGCGACCTTCTTGGCGGCTGGCTTCTTGGCTGCAGGTTTCTTCTTAGCGGGCATTCATCTCACCTCCCATCCGTCGTGATCCCAAATGGAATGTCCCTCTAAGAATGTTTGCGAGGACAACGGGGAACACGTTGGCGTTTTGTAACGAAGCGTCGCACTCACACGCCAGTGTTTTCTCTCATGGAGACCATTTTTCCGAGTGAAGTGCATGCTCTTGCACGCCTCGTTCACGTGCCTAGTCTCGGCCCACGATCCGATGTCCGCCGACGCCCCAACGCAGCTGACGCCCATGATGGCGCAGTATCGACGGATCAAGTCGGAGCTTCCGAAGGACGCGCTGCTGCTGTTCCGGCTCGGCGACTTCTACGAGATGTTCTTCGAGGATGCGCAGGCGGGTGCGCAGTTGCTGAACCTCGCGCTCACCCAGAGGAACGGCATCCCGATGTGTGGGCTGCCCTACCACGCCGCCAATGGGTATCTCGGAAAACTCCTCCGGCATGGACGCAAGGTCGCCATCTGCGACCAGACCGAGGAGGCGCGTCCGGGAAAGCTCGTGCAGCGCGAGGTCACGGCGATCCTGTCGCCAGGCACCCATTTCGACGAACGGCTCCTGCAGTCGGACCGGAACAACTTCCTCGCAGCGGTCTGGAACGCGGGTGGGGTCCATGGATTGAGCTGTGTCGATCTCACGACCGGGGATTTCCGGGTGACTGAGCTCGACAGCCCCAAGTCCCTCCTCGCGGAACTCGAAAGGCTGCGTCCCGCCGAGGTGATCGTGGCTGCCGAGGATGCCCGGCTGAGGGCGCTGCTGCTCGGCGTGGAGGAGTCGGATCCCGCGTCCGACCTCCGGACCTCCACCGGTGCCCAATGTGTCGGGTACGAGGGCTGGGTTTTTCGGCCGGAGACGGCGCTGTTCACCCTCAAGGACCACTTCAAGGTCGAGTCGCTCGACGGTTTTGGCCTGAGGCATCGGGATACGGCGGCTGGGGCGGCGGGTGCCGTGTTGCACTACCTGGTGCATCACCTGCGTCGGGATGTCTCCCATCTCACCCGCCTGTCATTCTATCAGGTGGCGGACTATCTGGTCCTGGACGCCATTTCGCTGCGGAACCTGGAGATCCTGGATCCCCTGCATGCGGAGGGCTCCCGGAACACGACGCTGTTCGGGGCCCTCAACCGGGCGGTCACGCCGATGGGTGCGCGCCGGTTGCGGGATTGGCTGACCCAGCCACTGGCCTCCGTGGAGGCGATCCGACGGCGTCAGGAGGCGGTGTCGCTGTGGATGGATCAACCCGGGGGGCTCGAGGCCTTCCGGGCGCGTCTACGGGAGGTGCGGGATCTGGAGCGGACCCTCGCCCGTCTCAGTCTCGGATCGGGCAACGCCCGCGACCTCGTGGTGCTTCGACTGGCCCTGCAGCAGCTCCCGGAACTGCGTCAGACCCTGGCCCGGATCCCGGGTCTGCTTCCGGATGCGGCTTCGGGTGAACTCTCCCTCCTTGGGCACCTTCATGCCGAACTGATCGAGCAGCCGTCGCTCATCGAGCTGCTGGAGCGCGCGATCGTCGACGAGCCACCGCTCGCTGTGAAGGAAGGTGGGTTGATCCGCGACGGCTTCAGCGCCGAGCTCGACGAGATCCGATCGGCCTCCCGGGGTGGCAAGGACTGGATCGCGAAGCTGCAGCAGGACGAGGCGGCACGCACCGGGATCTCGTCGCTCAAGGTCGGGTTCAACTCGGTCTTCGGCTACTTCATCGAGGTCACGAAGGCGAACCTCGCAAGGGTGCCGCCGGAGTACATCCGGAAGCAGACCGTGGCCAACGGGGAACGCTTCATCACCCCGGAGCTCAAGGCGATGGAGTCGAAGATCCTCGGGGCCGAGGAGAGGTCGACCAAGCTGGAGTACGAACTCTTCCTCCGGATCCGGGAGGAGGTCCTCGCTCAGCTGAAGGAGATCCAGGGCACGGCCACCTCCTTGGCGCAGCTCGACGTGTTGTCGACCTTCGCCGACACCGCGCGTCTGCATCGGCATGTCTGCCCGGAGGTCGGAGATTCCGGGATGCTTGAGATCCGGGATGGACGACATCCCGTGCTCGAGCAGGCGCTGTCGGACGGCCGATTCGTGCCCAACGACACGCGGTTGGATGTCGATCACGAGCAGATCGGGCTGATCACGGGTCCGAACATGGCGGGCAAGAGCACCTACATCCGTCAGGTGGCGCTCATCGTCCTGCTCGCCCACACGGGGGCGTTTGTTCCCGCGACGTCGGCCCGGATCGACCTGGTGGACCGGATCTTCACCCGCATCGGGGCGAGCGACGATCTGGCCCGGGGTCAGAGCACGTTCATGGTGGAGATGAGCGAGACGGCCAACATCCTGAACAACGCGACGCGTCGGAGCCTGGTGATCCTCGACGAGATCGGCCGTGGCACGAGCACCTTCGACGGGTTGAGCCTCGCCTGGAGCATCGTGGAGCACCTGCATCACCAGGTGGGTGCGAAGACCCTGTTCGCGACCCACTATCATGAGCTGACCGAGCTGGGCAGCCATCCGGACACGCCGGCGTCGGCTGGTTCCGCGGTCGGCACACGGTTGTCCCGGGTCCGGAACTACCATGTGGCGGTGCGGGAGTGGAACGACCAGCTGGTGTTCCTCCGCAAGGTCCAGCCGGGAGCGACCGACAAGAGCCACGGCATCCAGGTCGCGCGTCTGGCCGGGGTGCCGCAGGCGGTGATCACACGGGCCAAGGTGATCCTGCGGGTCCTGGAGGAGGCGGAGCTCAACCTCCAACAGGTGTTGCCGGGAGCGGGCGAGGATGCTGCGGGCGCTGTCCCGGTGGAGCGTCCGCGACGAACCCGATCCGACCGGGAACGGCTCCGCACGCTCCAGCCACCCCCTCAGCTGGATCTATTCTCCGCGTGATGGGGCTTTGAGGGTCAATCAACCATGGATCACTCCCGCAACCCGCACCCAGGAACATCGTCCGTTGCAGGAGCTGTGGATGAGGTCTCTGCAGCGGCGATCCAGGAACGTCTGAAGGGGCTTGGGATCCCCGCCACGTATGGGATCGACCGCGGCCTGACCATCCAACCGGAAGCGGTCAGGCTGGAGGTGGCCCGGGTGGTGGCGGATGGCCGTCGGCTCGAGCTGGACCCGGACACGGCGACGGCCTGGGGGGCCATGGTGTCGGCAGCGGCCTCTGAAGGCATCACGCTCCTGCTGATCTCGGGTTTCCGCTCCGTCCAGCGACAGCAGGAGATCATCGAACGGAAGCTCGCCGCGGGAGACACGATCGAGTCGATCCTCCGCGTGAACGCCGCCCCGGGCTACAGCGAGCATCACACGGGGCGCGCCGTGGACATCGGGACCCCGGGGTGTCCCCCGCTGGAGGAGAAGTTCGAGGAGACCCAGGCCTTCGACTGGTTGGCCCGGAACGCGGGACGGTTTGGGTTCTCGCTCAGTTATCCGCGCGACAACCCCTACCGCATCATCTACGAGCCGTGGCATTGGCTCCATCGGAGCCGCGACTGACCCGGCGGGACCGCCGGGAGAAGGCCGCCGGGCCGGGGCCGTCAGAGGTTCTTCGGGGTCGGATGCACCCAGGGAGACCGGTAGGGCCGGGCGAGGAGGCGGTTGGCCTCGTCGTCCCCGACCACCTTCTGGGCCTTGGAATCCCAGGTGAGCGTCCGGCCGAGCTTCAGGGCCATGTTGCCGAGGATGCAGGACGCGGAGGAGATGTGACCCTGCTCGATGTCGGCCACCGGCTTCCCGCGGGTCTGTCGGCACTCGAGGAGGTTGCGCATGTGGCCGCGGATGGCGGGGGCGCAGTGCTTCTCGAGGTCCTTCTCGGTCTTGTCCTCCGGATACTCCTCCAGCTCCATGCCGACGTCCTTGTGCACCGCGGAGCCGCCGTCGAGGGGCTGGTAGTCGTAGCTGAACACGCTCGCCTTTAGCGTCCCCTTGTCGCCGTAGAACGTGGCGCTCCAGGGATACTTCGAATCGGGGTCGGAACCCCAGGTGCGGTGGGTCCAGACGACCTGGAGGTCCCCGTAGTCAAAGGTCACCTCCTGTGTGTCGGTGATGTTCGCGCGCGCGGCCTTGTCGACCAGGATGCCTCCGGAGGAGCTGATGCGGGTCGGCCAGCCGAGGTCCATCATCCAACGGGTCATGTCGAGCATGTGGACGCACATGTCGCCCACGATGCCATTGCCGTACTCCATGAAGGCGCGCCAGCCGCGGGGGTGGACGATCCTGTTGTAGGGTCGCATCGGGGCGGGGCCGGTCCACATCTCGTAGTCGAGGTATTCCGGCGGCGCGGTGTCGGGGGCCTGGGCGAGGGTGTCGCGGTTCCGCATGTGCCAGTAGCAGCAGATGTTGACCCGGGCGATCTTGCCGAGCTTGCCGGACTGGATGTAGCGCTCCCGGGCCTCGATGAGGTGGGGGGTGCTGCGGCGTTGGGTGCCGATCTGGACGACCCGGCCGTATTTGCGGGCGGCGGCGAGCATCGCCTGGCTCTCGACCACGTCGACGCCGGTCGGCTTCTGGCAGTAGATGTCGGCCCCGGCCTTGCAGGCCTCGATCATCGGCAGGGCGTGCCAGTGGTCGGGGGTGCCGATCAGGACGACATCGAGGTCCTTCTCGGCGAGCATCTTCCGGTAGTCGGCGTAGGTGCGGGGGTTCTTGCCCGATTTCTGGCGCTTCGAGACGAGGTCGGCCGCCTCGGAGAGCATCTTCTTGTCGACGTCGCAGAGCGAGACGACGTCGACCGGGGCGACCTGGATCAGACGGAGGAGGTCGCACTTGCCGTACCAGCCGGTGCCGATGAGGCCGACCCGGAGGGGTTTCTCGGTGGCGGCGAAGGTGGTGGGGACGTAGGTGGCGGCGACGGACCATGCGGCCGCGGCGGTGCCTGACTGGAGGAAGGAGCGGCGAGTCATGGGCTAGGGTTGGTCCGAGTTCGTGGGGGAGACAAGCCCGGTCTCATCAAGTCTTCGGCTAGGTCCAGGGTTTCCCCATCGGGGTGCCCGTCCACTTAGCCATTCAGGGCAGGCTCGCCATCCTTGATCGTGCCCGGTAAGAACGAGTGAAGAATTCCATGCCCCGTCCCCGGAAAGCTGCTGCCTCTGCGCCCACGAAGACCCTCGAAGCCCAGCTCTGGGCTGCCGCCGACCAGATGCGCGGTGCGGTGCCACCGACCGACTACATGCACGTGTCGCTGGGGCTGGTGTTCCTCCGCTATTTGTCCGCTGCATTCGAGGCCAAGCACGCGGAACTCCTCGCGACGCCGTATGCGGATCCCGAAGATCCCGAGGATTACCGAGCCAAGAATGTCTTCTGGGTTCCACCGGAGGCGCGCTGGTCGACTCTCGCTGCTGCCGCACGTTCGGCGGACATCGGCACGCGGATTGACGGCGCCATGAGGGCGTTGGAGGCCAGCAATGACGGTCTGCGAGGTGTCCTGCCCAAGATCTACGGCAAGCCAGACTTCAGCCCGGCGATGCTCGGCGGCCTGATCGACCACTTCACCAACCTCAACCTTACAGGCGCACCGTCCGACTTCGACCTTCTGGGCCGCGTGTACGAGTTCTTCCTCGGCGAGTTCTCTGCGATGCAGGGTAGGGCTGGTGGCGAGCAGTACACCCCCCGAGGAATCGTTGCGACCTTGGTTGAGATGATCGAGCCACTCCACGGCCGGGTCTACGATCCATGCTGTGGTACGGGCGGGTTCTTCATCCAATCGCAACGGTTCGTGCTGGCGCATTCCGGGAGGCGCGGGGACCTCGCCATCTACGGGCAGGAGCGCAATCCGGAGACGTATCGGCTGGCCCGGATGAACCTCGCGATCCGGGGCATCAACTCCGAGGGAATCCGATGGAACAACGAGGGGACGTTCCTGAAGAATGCCCACCCCGACGAACGCTTCGACTACGTCCTCGCCAACCCGCCCTTCAACATCAAGGACTGGTCCGGTGACCTGCTGAGGGAGGACGCCCCGTGGAAGTTCGGGATTCCGCCGGAAGGCAACGCCAACTTCGCCTGGCTGCAACACATCCACCACCACCTCTCCGCCAACGGCTATGCGGCCGTGGTGCTGGCGAACGGCTCGATGGCCTCCAACCAGAGCGGTGAGGGGGACATTCGACAGGCCATGATCGAGGGGGATGCCGTGGACTGCATGGTGGCAATGCCGGGGCAGATGTTTTTCGGCGTCCAAATCCCGGTGTGTGTCTGGATTCTCTCCAAGAACAAGGGCGGCAGCACCGCCAACGGCAGGACGCTCCGCCTCCGCAAGGGCGAGATCCTGTTCATCGATGCCCGGAAGATGGGACACATGGTCAGTCGGACCCAGAAGGCATTCACCGAGGAGGACATCCGGAAAATCGCCGACACCTACCATCGATGGCGCGAGGGCACCGGATACGAGGACATCGCTGGTTTCTGCAAGGGAGCCAAGAAGGAGGAGATCGTGGCGCACGGCCATGTGCTCACGCCGGGCCGCTACGTGGGGGCTGAGGATCTGGAAGAGGATGGCGAACCCTTTGAAGTCAAGATGCCGCGGCTGGTCGCGGAACTGAACGCCCAGTTCGCCGAATCCGCGAAACTCGAAGCCGCCATTCGGACGAATCTGCAAGGCCTCGGCTATGCCTCCTAGAAAGTCGGCCAAACCCCAGGCGAAGGCCGAGGGCCGCCTGTCCCGCGGACGCACCCGGGAGGATGCCCGATTCACCGCTGCACCCGCCATGGCCGGACTGCCCGAGAGCTATGCCGCCACGCTCCAGGCGATCAAGACCCTCCTCTGCGGCGCTCGCGTCCGGGCCGTTCTCGCGGCCAACCCCATCGTCCTCGAAGCCTACTGGCACATCGGAAAGATCATCCTCCAGCGCCAGCAGGAAGCCACCTGGGGAGCCAAGGTCATCGACCGCCTCGCCGTCGACCTCCGCGAGGCCTTCCCGGACATGAGCGGAATCACCGCACGCAACCTGTTTTCGATGAGGGCTTTTGCGGACGCGTTTCCAGAAGGCCCAATTGTGAAACGACTTGTTTCACAATTGCCTTGGGGTCACGTCATTCGCCTGATCCAGATGGTCAAAGACCCCGACGCTCGGGACTTCTACATCCAGCAGGCCATCACCCACGGCTGGAGCCGCAGCATTCTGGAGATGCAGATCCAGAACCGGCTCCACCTCCGCGCCGGGAAGGCCGTGAACAACTTTGCCCAGACCATGCCGCCGGCGGATTCCGAGATGGCCGCCCAACTCTTCAAGGATCCCTACCTCTTCGACTTCCTCGGCACCGCCGATCCCCGCCGCGAGGCCGAAGTGGAGCAGGCGCTCATGGATCATGTGCAACGCTTCCTGCTGGAGTTGGGATCCGGCTTTGCTTTCGTTGGCCGACACGTCCATCTGGAGGTGGGTGGCGACGATTTCTACCTCGACCTCCTGTTCTACCACCTGCGCCTGCGACGCTACGTCGTCATCGAGTTGAAGGCGCGCGCCTTTGAGCCGGGCGATGTCGGGCAGATCAATCTGTACCGGTCGGCGGTGGACGATCTCCTGCGCCATCCCGATGACCAGCCCACCATCGGCCTGCTGCTCTGCCGGGGGAAAAACAAGCTCGTCGTCGAGTATGCCCTGAGCGGCTTGGATCAATCCATCGCCGTCGCCGACTGGAAGAAGCAAATCACCGAGACCCTGCCGGCCGAGTTCCGGGGCAGCCTGCCGACCATCGCCGAGATCGAGGCCGAACTGGCGAACAGGATTCCGTCCGCAGAGGACGCAGAAGGAGCCAAGCCATGAGATTCTTCACGGAGATACCGCTGCGGCTCGCGACTGAGCTGAGGCGTCAGTTTGCGGAGTCCCAACAACTTCAAGCCGTGATCGAGAAGAACCTGAGAGGACTCGGTTATGGGGCCTGATCGGCGCAAAAAGAAACCTCGGCTCCTATCTGCTGCAAGCAGCAGAGGAAGGACTTCCGAGGTGAAGTGGACCCCAACCGTTGGACCAAAAACGGCTGAAAATAAGTTATGGCTCGGGGTCTGAGGTTTGGTTTTTTGAGAGAGGGATTGTTTGTGTGGTAAATGTGGCGACGGATGAGGTTGGCGTCCAGTTCGGAGGGAGCCCCGGAGGGGCGACCGGAGAACTGGACGCGCGGCGCGATCCACATGGGGTTCCTGGTCTGTTCATCGGCTCATTGGCCCAGCGCCGTGGGCACTCGGGTCATAGTACAGCGCCGCTGGCGTCGCGTAGCCCAAGGCCTGATGCGGCCGGGCCCCATTGTAGTTCCCAAAGAAGCGGCCAAGCCCTCGCCCCAGCTCAAGGCCATCGCTGTAGTCGTTCAGGTACACGTCCTCGTACTTCACACTCCGCCAAAGCCGCTCGATGAAACGGTTGTCCATCCAACGACCTTTGCCGTCCATGCTCACCTCAGTGCCCGCCGACTCGACCGCCTCGATGTACGCCTCGCTTGTGAACTGTGACCCTTGATCGGTGTTGCTGATCTCCGGCGCCCTTTGGCTTGCCCCAAGGGCCCTCTCCCACGCCCGGATGCAGAAGTCGCTGTCCAGTGTGTTCGACACCTCCCACGCCAGGACGTACCTGCTCCACCAGTACATCACCGCCACCAGGTACATGAAGCCGTGCTGCAGCGGAATGTAGGTGATGTCGCTGCACCAAACCTGATTGGGACCGTTTATTCCCAGACCTTTGAGCAGGTATGGATAGATCCGGTGCCCCGTCCCCGGACGGCTGGTCCGGCCCCTCGGATGGATCGCCTCAATGCCCATGACCTGCAGCAGTCGCATCAGACGCTTCCGGTTCGCCTCCACTCCATCCTTGGCCAGCATCACCTGCAGACGGCGGCTTCCGTAGGTCGGGTGCTTCATGTGCAACTCATCGAGTCGACGCATCAGATCCAGGTTCTCCGCGCTCTCCGCTCGGCTCTCGTAGTACAGAGTGCTGCGAGCGACACCCAGCAGCTCGCATTGAGAGCGAACGCTCAGCGGCTCCGCTGAATCGACAAGTGTCCGCATCAGACTCACAGGCCCAGCTGCCTGGACTTTTTTTTAAGGTAGTCCAGATCGACGGTCAGCTCCCCGATCTTCTGGTGCAGGTCGGCAACCAGTTTCTCCTGATCATCCGCAGCCTTGGATCCCGTCTCGAAAAGCTCGGGCAGCCGCTGACGCACCACCCCCTTCCACTGACTCACCTGAACAGGATGCACCGAGTACTCTCGGGCAATCTGGGCGACCGTCTTGATGCCGATTACCGCCTCCAAGCCCACCTTGGCTTTGAAGGCTGCACTGTGTCTCTTCCGCTTCGTCTTGGTCTTCATGGTACTGATCACCTTGCAGTCGATCAGAACCCGAAAACCATAACTTAACCCGTGGTCCGAAATCCGGGGTCCACTTCAGGTCGATGGGGAAACACTGGTGCCTCCCACGGGAGCCTTGGCGATCGAGACCCTGATCCGGGGCCTGCTCCGTCGACAGGTCCTCCTCAACCTCCTGAGGTTCTTCACCGTGTTCGAGGATGACGGGGTCTCCACCGTCACGAAGGTGGCTGGATACCACCATTACCACGCCGCGATGAAGGGGCTGCGCAGCACCAAGACGGCGCTGGCCTGCGATGGGAAAGGCGGGGTGGTGTGGCATACGCAGGGATCCGGGAAGAGCCTCCTCATGGCCTTCTTCGGTGGATTGCTCGTCCACGATCCCGAATTGGAGAACCCGACCCTGCTGGTGCTGACGGACCGCAACGACCTCGATACGCAGCTGTTCTCGACGTTCTCCCGGTGCAAGGAGCTGTTCGGACAGGACCCCGAGCAGGTGGAGAAGGTGGCTGAACTGAGGGGTCGGCTCGACCGGCAGGTGGGCGGGGTGGTCTTCGCCACCATCCAGAAGTTCCGTCCCGACGAGGATGGACAGTTCCCGGAGCTGACGTGTCGGAAGAATGTCATCGTGTTCGTCGACGAGGCCCACCGCAGCCAGTATGGGTTTGCTGCCAAGATGGATGTGTCGACCGGGATCAAGAGCTACGGCTTCGCCCACTACGTCCGCAAGGGACTGCCCAAGGCCACCTTCATCGGATTCACCGGAACCCCGGTGGAGCTGGTGGACAAGAACACCAAGGATGTCTTCGGGGATTACATCGACATCTACGACATCGCCCGCGCCGTGGAGGACAAGGCGACGGTGCCCATCCATTACGAGGGCAAGATCGTCCGCCTGAACCTCGACGAGTTGGAGACGCAGCTGCTGAACGACCAGTTCGAGGATCTCACGGAGGACCTGGAGGAGGAGGATCGGAGCCTCTATGGACAGCGTTGGTCGCAGCTGGAGGCCCTCGCTGGGTCGCAACGGAGGCTCGATGAATTGGCGAAGCTGATCGTGGAGCGCTTCGAGCGGCGGCAGGTGGCGACGATGGGCAAGGGCATGATCGTCTGCATGAGCCGCCGGATCTGCGTCGAGCTCCACGGGCGGATTGCGCGCCTGAGACCGTCATGGCACGAGGCCTCTGATGATCGTGGGGCGATGAAGGTGGTGTGACGGGATCCGCTGCCGACCCCGAGGCGATGCAGCCCCATGTCCGGTCCAAAGCTGCGCTGGAGCTGTTGGCGCGGCGCTTCCGCGATCCCAAGGATGACTTCCGGTTGGTGATTGTGCGGGACATGTGGCTGACCGGCTTCGATTCGCCGTCCATGCACACCCTGTACGTGGACAAGCCGATGAAGGGGCACAACCTGATGCAGGCGATTGCGCGGGTGAACCGGATCTTCCGCGACAAGCCTGCGGGTCTTGTGGTGGACACCATCGGGGTGGCCACCCAGCTCAAAGCGGCCCTGAGCTTCTACTCCGCCGCCGACCGCAACCTCACGGGCATCGACATCGAGCAGGCCATCGGGGCGTTGGAGGATGCCCTGTCGGTCATGCGAGCCCTCTTCCACGGGTTCGACTACCGTGCTGCCCTTTCCGGCACACCAGCCGATCGCCTGCGGCTTTTCCCTACCGCGGTAGAGCACGTCCTGTCGCAGGCCGGAAAGACCAGCGAGGACCGCAAGGCGGGACGAAAGCGGTTCATGGATGCCGTCGCCAAGCTGGACAAGGCGTTCAAGCTCGCTTCGAGCACTGCGGAAGCCCAACTGGCCAAGGATGAAGTGGCGTTCTTCTACGGGGTCCGGACGGCACTTCGCAAGCTCGAGGAGGACGGTCCCAAGGGCATGCGTTCCTTCGACCGGGATGCGGCAATTGAGCGGCTGGTCAATCAGGTGGTGGCTTCGACCGAGGTGGTGGATCTACTGACGGCAGCGGGGATCAAGGCCCCGGACATCTCCGTGTTGAGCGATGAATTCCTTGATGAGATGCAGCGGATGCCCCAGCGCAATCTGGCTGCTGAGAGTCTCCGAAAGCTGCTTCAGGAGCAGATCACATCCCGGACCCGGACCAACGTGGTCCGCAACCGTCAGTTCAGTGAGCGGCTGAGCGAAGCCATGGCCAAGTACCACAACCGCGTGGTGGACGCCCTGCAGATCATCATGGAGCTGATCCAGATCGGGAAGGACCTGAGGAAGGAGCCCGAGGACACGCTGAGCTTTGCCGAGCGGGCCTTCTATGACGCCTTGGCCGAGAACCAGAGCGCCTGCGAGGTGATGGGCAACGAGCAGTTGCGATTGATCGCGACCGAGCTGGTCCAGCAGATCCGGAACAGCGCCTCCGTCGACTGGTGGAAGTTCGAGCAGCGAAGGGCTGAGATCCGCGTTTCCGTGAAATACATCCTTCGCAAGCACGGATACCCGCCCGACCTGCAGGCAGCGGCCATCAAGACCGTCGTGGAGCAGGCCGAGGCGTTGGCGATGGAAGTGGCTGGACGCGAGAGCGGTGCTCGTTGATTCGAGCGCTCTCATCAAGTCTTCGGCTTCCTTCGTGGCGGGGACCTCTCCATCCTCGGCGTCCATGTCCGACTCCTCCCATGTGGTGATCCTGGGCGCCGGCATCATTGGCCTCTGCTCGGCGCTGTATTGTGCCCGTCGCGGGATGACGGTGACGGTGGTGGATCGGCAGCCGGAGGAGCGGGATGGCTGTTCCTTCGGCAATGCGGGAATGGTGGTCCCGAGCCACTTTGTTCCCTTGGCGGCCCCGGGTATGGTGGCGTTGGGATTCCGGTGGATGTGGAACCCGGAATCGCCGTTCTACATCAAGCCCCGGCTGGACCCGGAGCTCCTGGCCTGGGGTTGGCGGTTCATCCGGGCCTCGACGGAGGGACATGTCCGCGCGGCGGCGCCGTTGCTGCGGGATCTCAACCTGGCGAGCCGATCCGAATACGAGGCCCTTTCCTCCCAGCTCCCGGCCGACTTCGGGCTGGCGCAGCGCGGTCTCCTGATGCTGTGTCGGACGGAGCATGGCCTCGAGGAGGAGGCGGCGTTCGCGGCCAAGGCCGAGGCGCTCGGGGTCCCCGCGAGGGTGCTCGGGGCCCGGGAGACGGCGGCGATGGATCCCGGGGTGACGATGGACGTCGCGGGATCGGTGTTCTTCTCGAAGGACTGTCATCTGTCGCCCAACCGGTTCATGGCTGCGGTCCGCGAGGAGTGTGGCCGGCTTGGGGTTCGGTTCCTGTGGGGCACCGAGGTGAGCGGGGTGGTTCGTGAGCGGGATCAGGTGCGGGCGCTTGGGACGACCGCGGGCGAGATCCCGGTGGGACGACTGGTGTTGGCGGGGGGGTCGTGGTCGTCGCGGCTGGGGGAGGGGCTGGGGCTCTCCATCCCGATGCAGGCGGGCAAGGGGTACAGCCTGACGCTCAGCCGGCCACGGCAGCTGCCCGAGCTGTGTTCAATCCTCACCGAGGCGCGCGTGGCGGTGACGCCGATGGGGGGGACGCTGCGCTTTGGGGGGACGATGGAGATCGCGGGCCTCAACGAGGACATCACCCAGCGTCGGGTCCGCGGCATCGTGAAGGCGGCCGTCCGGTATTTCCCGGCGTTCGAACCCGGGGATTTCGAGAACGTCCAACCGTGGCGGGGCCTTCGGCCGTGTTCGCCGGACGGGCTTCCGTATCTGGGACGGAGCCGTCGGGTGGCCAACCTCGTGGTGGCGACCGGGCATGCCATGATGGGATTGAGTCTCGGTCCCATCACGGGACGCCTGGTGTCGGAATTGGTGTCGGGGGAACGCCCCGCATTCGATCTCAGTCTGTTGTCCCCGGATCGCTATGGATGAGGTGGAGGTCCAGAGGCTTGGGGGTGGAGCCGGGTTGGGCTCCGCCGCCCTTTGCGAGGCGTGTATGAACCCTCACATCTCATCTCTCAGCTCCCAGCTTCCCCCTCAGGGCGCCTGAGTTCCCGCGATGGCCCATTTCTTCCAGCTCCTGTGGCGGATCCTGTTCGGGCTCGCGTTGCTGCCCTGGTGTGTTGGTGCCACCTGGGCCCTGATGGTTCTGATCCGGTCCTCGGTCGGCTCCTCATTGTTCTGGGTCTCGGTGCTGGGTGGAGCCGCGGCGTGGCTGGTGGTGTTCCTCATGCTGCCGAAGCCGCTCTGGATCTATGTCGTGGGCCATGAACTGACCCATGCGCTCTCGGCCTGGATCTGTGGGGGACGCGTGAAGGCGTTCCGGGCGACATCCCGGGGAGGTTCGGTCGTGGTCAGCAAGACCAACCCGTTCATCGTCCTCGCCCCGTACTTCATCCCGTTGTACGCGCTGATCTGGGCGGCTTTATGGGGTGTTGGCAGCCACTTCGGTCACTGGCAGGCCTACCAGCCGTGGTTCCATTTCGGGCTCGGCGTGACCTATTCGTTCCATGTGACGCTGACGGTCCACATCCTCCGGGTGCGTCAGCCCGACATCGATGTGGAGGGGTGGATCGTGTCGGGGGTCCTGATCTGGCTGGGCAACGTACTGGTGCTGCTGGTGACCCTGCCCTGGCTGACGGGTCGGGTGACGCCGTGGACGGCGCTGGGCTGGTGGCTCAACCGGACCGCGCGCTTCCTGATGTGGCTGGCCTCAGCGTTCTGATCCCTCGGTGGCAGCCTTCTGGGTCGGGGTCGCCATGGGGTAAAGCCCGGGACAGCACCCGAAGTGCTGGTGGAACGCCTGGCTGAAATGACTGAGGCTGTTGTAGCCGACCTCGGTGGCGGCCTCGGTGACATTGAACGAGCCGCTCCGGAGGAGGTCGGCAGCCCGCTCGAGACGGAGCTGACGGAGGTACTGGGGGATGGTCTGCCCGGTCTCCTTGGAGAAGGTCCGGCTGAGGTAGAAGGGGCTGCAGCCCACCTGTCGACCGATCTCCTCGAGGGACGGAGGGTCGGTGAGCTGTTCCTTGAGGATGGAGATCACGCGGTCGACGCGGTCGCGTGACACACGCTGGTGTCGATGACAGAACAGCTCTTCGGTCGAGGCCGGCTGGAAGAAGAACTCGCCCATCAGCTCGATGGCCTTGGCCTGGTACCAGACGTCCTGGGCGCTCGCGAGGACTGGGGGCTGGCGGAGGCTCAGCACGAGTTCCCTCTGGCGGACATTGATGGACTCGGGGGTCGCAACCATGGCCCCGGACCCGGCGCCATCGATGGCCTGGCGGATGAGGGGGTTGAGGTCGGCCGAGGCCTTCTGGAGATGCCTCGAGAGGAATTCCGGGGCGAACTCTACCGTGATGAAGTGATGGGTAGAGCCTGGCAGCCGGCGTGCCTGGAGGCCTGGCTTGCCCTGCCGGTAGAACCCGGCGGTCCAGGGCTCCAGCCGCAGTGTCCTGCCGCCGCCGATGACCTCGGCGGCCCCCGAGAGGTTCAGGCACAGCTCCACCGCGTCGGGGTGGAAGCTGGGCGCCCAGTCGACCTCGGCATCTGCGGGCACCTCATGCCATTCGAAGCTGAGTCCCAGACGGGCGAAGTCCCCGAACAGCTGGCGCCATCGTGCCCCGACCGCACGCCAGAGGGCAGCCTCTCCGCCCGGGAAGGGAGGGGAAGCGCGGAGGGTGCGGGTTGTCTTCGGCACGAGCCGACACGGTAGGATCCCATTCCCGGACCAGCAACCGCGGCGGTTGCCGACGGGTTGTCCAGGCCTGTCGACGGGTTGCCTCCCTGCGGGAGTTTCCAGCGGACTCAGCCGCGACGGCCGAACACGCTGACACTCAGCGGAGGCAGGTTCAACTCGGCGGAATGGCTTTGGTTGTGGACGGCGTAGGGCTCCGTCTCCACGCCGAGGGGATTGCCGAGGTTGCTGCCGCCATACAGGGACGCGTCGCTGTTGAGGAGTTCCTCCCAGTGGCCCGGGAGTGGCAGTCCGACCCGATACCGCGGCCGGGGTACCGGCGTGAGATTGAGGATCACGAGCAGGTGGCTGTGGGCCCCAGTGCAACCTTCGGGGGAGGCGTGCCGGATGAAGGTGAGCACGCTGTTCTCGTGGTCGCCGCAATCGACCCACCAGAAGCCGTCCCGCTCGAAGTCCCCGCGCCAGAGGGCCGGCTCACGTCGATAGAGCGCGTTGAGGTCCGAGACCCATCTCTGGGTGCCCCGGTGGAAGGGACCGGAGTCGAGCAGGGACCAGTCGAGCGCCGCGTTGGCGTTCCACTCGTGGGTCTGCCCGAACTCGCCGCCCATGAAGAGGAGCTTCTTGCCGGGGAACAGCCACTGGTACCCCAGCAGGGTCCGGAGGTTTGCGAAACCCTGCCAATCGTCCCCGGGCATGCGCCGCCGCAGGGAGCCCTTCCCGTGGACGACCTCGTCGTGCGACAGCGGCAGGACGAAGTTCTCCTGGAAGTGGTAGAGCATCGCGAAGGTCAGATCATTCTGGTGGTACTTCCGATGGATCGTCTCCCGGCGGAAATAGCCGAGGGTGTCGTGCATCCACCCCATGTTCCACTTGAGGGTGAACCCGAGGCCTCCGACCCACGGCGGTCGGGAGACCATGGGCCAGGCCGTGCTCTCCTCGGCGATGGTGACCACGCCGGGGTGCTCGGTGCCGACCAGACGGTTGACCGATCGCAGGAACTCGACGGCGTCCAGATTTTCCCGTCCTCCATACTTGTTGGGGATCCACTCGCCCTCCTTCCGGGAGTAGTCGAGGTAGAGCATGGAGGCGACGGCATCGACCCGGAGTCCGTCGATGTGGAACCGTTCACACCAGAAGAGGGCGTTTGCCGTGAGGAAGTTCCGCACCTCATGGCGACCGTAGTTGAAGATCAGCGTCCCCCAGTCCTGATGGGCGCCCTGGCGCGGGTCGGCATGCTCGTAGAGCGCCGTGCCGTCGAACCGGGCCAGCGCCCAGCCGTCGCGAGGGAAATGGGCGGGGACCCAGTCGACGATGACCCCGAAACCGGCGCGATGGAGTTCGTTGATCAGGTGTTGGAAGTCGTCGGGGGTGCCGAAGCGGCTGGTCGGGGCGTAGAATCCGGTGACCTGGTATCCCCAGCTGGGGAAGAAGGCGTGCTCCGCGACCGGGAGGAACTCGACGTGGGTGAATCCGGTCTGCTGGAGGTACTCGATCAGGGGTTTTGCCAGTTCCCTGTACGACAAGGCTTCCCAGGCGCTCTTGCGTTTCCAGGACCCCAGATGGACCTCATAGATGCTCATCGGGGCCTGCAGCGGGTTGGAGGCGCGCCGCCGTTCCATCCAATCGGCGTCCGTCCAGGCGAATTTCTGGTTGTTCCAGACAACCGAGGCGTGTTTTGGGGGCTGCTCGAAGTGGAATCCGAAGGGGTCGGTGTTCAGCTTTAGGGAACCGTGGGCGTCGAGGATCTCGTACTGGTACAGGGCGCCCTCGCCGATGTCCGGGATGAAGATCTCCCAGACGCCCGAGGAGCCCAGCTGTCGCATCAGGTGTCGGCGTCCATCCCACTGGTTGAAGTCGCCGACCACCGAGACCCGTCGTGCATTCGGGGCCCAGACGGCGAAGGAAACGCCTGGGACGCCGTCAAGGGTGAGCGGGTGGGATCCGAGGACATCCGCGAGGCGCTGGTGGTTCCCCTCGTTGAACAGGAAGAGGTCGGTCTCGCCCACCGTGGGCCAGAAGGAGTAGGGGTCCCGCCCCTGGCTCTGGGTACCCTCCGGCCAGGTGACCCGGAGGTCGTAGGCGTAGACGGCTTTGACCTTTGTGGTCAGGCCCTCGAACAGCCCTGTCTCGTTCACCGGCTTCAGCTCGAACGCGGGGCCAGCGCCCTGGGCCAGCGGGATGATCTCGACCCGGGTTGCCCCAGGGATGAGGGCCCGTCCCACGAGGCCTGAACCGTCGCCCAGCGGATGGAGTCCCAGCAGCGAGTGGGGGGAGCGGTGGCGTAGTCCCGTGAGGTCGGCCAGTTCCTGCGGCGTCAACAGCACGGTCGGATGCTATCCCGGTGGGGAGGGGCTCGGAAGGCAGAACTGGGGGAGGATTGCGGGACCGGACGCGGACCGGGCGCTGAGCAACAACCCGGAAATAAATCGACCTTGCCGGGCGGGGGTCGGTTGTTAACGTCGACCTCCATGGCCGGTCTCCAGCGGTGGTTCGTTGGGGCGGCCTCTCACTTTTTTCACGATCGGTCCATCCTCCCACTCGCGTGAAGATCTTCTCCGGCACCGCCAACATCGCACTCGCGCAGTCGATCTGTGACAGCATCGGTGTCCCCCTCGGGAAATGCACCGT
>JBDLQQ010000098.1:0-11692 GCA_039800465.1 Verrucomicrobiota bacterium | reverse complement strand
CGGATGCGGATAGGAGATCGTGTAGGCACCGATGTGCTGGGTGATGCCGCCCGCTTCGCCCGCAGCCACGTCGGACTTGCGGATCCGATCCAGGAGGGTGGTCTTCCCGTGGTCGACATGCCCCATGATGGTGATGATGGGGGCACGTGGGAGCAGGTCCTCGACCACGTCATCCTTGTCCAGCTCCAGCTTGGGCTCACGGGGCTGGATGTTGGTCTTGTGCGTCTCAAGGTCACGGCGCTCGGTCTCGAACCGGAACCCATTCTTGGCGCACAGCCGCTGGGCCACCTCGGCGTCGATCGTCTGGTTGACGGTGACGAAGACACCCATGCCCATGAGGTCCGCGATGATCTGGAAACCCTTCCGATTCATCTTCTCCGCCAGCTCGCGGATGGCGATCGGCGGCTTCATGATGATCACCGGGGCATCGACCGGCGCCTGGACCCTGGGCTGGGCAGGACGGCTTGCCGGAGCCGGTGGACGTCCGCCCATGGAGGATGGACCCGAGGGCCTCTGGCCCATCGGGCCACCCCGACCGCGGTCCGCAGGACCACGACCCCGATCATCACGGCCAGCGGGCTGCGCCGGCCCCCGGCCGCGCGAGAAGCGGTCGAGGTTGACACGACCAACCAGATCCCCGACGCGGGGACCTGGAGGGGGTGCGGGGGTGGGAGGAGGAGGAGTGACGGGGGCGGCAGCAGGCGGGGCCGGCGCCGGGGCCGGGGGCGGGGTCTGAATCGACTGCGGAGGAGGAGGAGGCGTCTGGGGGGCCCTGGGTGCCTCGTCCACCGTCACCGTCTTGGCGACCACCGGTTCCTCGACAGCGGCAGCCGGGGGCGGCACGGCGACAGGTTCGGAGACGACGGGGACCGCCGTGGTCGAGACCACGGGACTTACCGGCGCCGGAGGCGGCTCGACCGGTTCTGGGGCGGCAACAGGCACCGGGGCCGGAGCCGGAGCCGGGGCCGGCGGTATGATGATGACCGGCTTCTCAACCTCGGCGACCGGCTCGGGGGCGGCGGCAGCGGCCGGGGCTTCGCCGGCACCGGGCGCCAGTGGGAGCAGCTGGTCCCTGAGATACTCCGCCGTGATCTTGTCGAGCGAGCTCGAGGCCACCTTGGCGGCGGCGATGCCGAGCTCCTTCGCCTTGGAGAGAACCACCTTGTTCTCCAGTTTCAGCTCCTTGGCGATCTCGTAGATTCGGACGGGCATAGTGTTTCGTTCTTCGACGCTTCAGGCCGAACCACCCGGGCGGGCAGGACGGCAACTACCAACATTCAGGATTGGGGGGTGGATTCCGGGGTCTGACCGGGCTCGGCGGGGGTCGGTGCGGGAGTCTGACGCCGGATCAGCTCTCCGCGGGCCGCCTCGAGGATCGCCGACGATGCCTCGCCGATCTCGGGATTCTGAGAGAGGTCGGCCACCTCGGCATCCAGCAGGGATTCGACCCCGTGGAAGCCCATGTTGACCAGCACCCGCGCATGGTCGATGGAGATGCCCGGCACCGAGGCAAGCTCCTGGACCGCATGGTCCACCCGCGCCTCGAAGCTGTTGACGTCGGCCTCGGGCTCGATGTCGATCTCCCAACCGGTGAGGCGCGACGCCAAACGGGCGTTCTGACCACGACGCCCCACGGCCAGCGGAAGCTGGTCGGGCGTGGTGGTGACCCGGACGCGCCGATTGGCCTCGTCCACATCGAAATTCTTCAGTCGGGCCGGATCGAGCGCCTTGGCGACGAACGCCCGCACATCGGCGGACCAGGGGATGATGTCCACCTTCTCGTTGTTGAGCTCGCGGACGATGTTCTTCACCCGCTGTCCTCGCAGGCCGACGCAGGCGCCGACCGGATCGACCTTCGAGTCCCGTGAGAACACGGCGAGCTTCGTGCGGAAGCCCGGTTCGCGGGCGATCGCCTTGACCTCGATCGTGCCATCCTTCAGCTCCGCGACTTCGGCCCGGAAGAGGCTGAGCACGAAGGCGGGATCCGCCCGGCTCAGGATGATCTCCGGCCCATGGGGCGTCTGCTCGATCGCCTTCAGGAAGCAGCGGATCCGCTCACCGATCTGGTACTCCTCCGTGGGTACCCGTTCCCGGTTCGGGAGCACCGCCTCGGACTTTCCGAGGTCGAGCACCACGTCCGACCGCTCGAACCGGCGGACCGTGCCGCTGACGATCTCCCCGACGCGGTCCTTGTACTCCGCGTAGATCTTCTCCTTCTCGGCCCGGCGGATGTAGCCGGTCAATGCCTGCTTCGCATGCTGCGACGCAATCCGACCGAAACCCGACGGGGTCACCTCGATCTCGACCTCATCGCCCACCTTGGCCTCGGGATGCCCGGCCCGCCGGGCGTCGAACACCGAGATCTGGTCGTGCTTGGAGATGATGCGGTCGGCGACGATCAGCTTGGCCCAGGCCTGGATGACACCGGATCGGGGATTGATCACGACCCGGAGATCGCGGGCGGGGCCGACCGCGCGTTTGGCGGCGGCGAGAAGCGCCTCGTGCACCGCCCCCAGCAACACCTCACGGCTGATGCCTTTCTCTTTCTCGAAGAAATCCAGTTGGGCGAGCATTTCAGCATTCATAGGCGAACGACCTGCATCCCTCTGGGGTAATAAAAAAGCCGGTTTGGAAAACCGACTTTCTCTTGGCGAGAACCGCCCCAGCAAGACGCTTTCGGAACCGCAGTAGACTTTCCAGGGAGAACACCGTCAAGACGAAGTTCCTTTTCAAACGGGTTTCCGAGCCGTCCCACAGGCGCTCCACCTGATGATCAGGCTCCACCGTCCCCACCTCAGGGAGCCCGAAGACGGAAGGAGAGCGCCTCAGCGCCGGGTTCGGGATTGGAGGAGGTCCTCCGTGCAGCATGGATTCCCGCGACATGCCGTCGTCATGCCCTATCGCCACCGCCTCTGGTTCGTGCCAGCATTCCCCGGTCTTCCCATGCTGACCTGGCCCATCTGGACCCTCATCGCCCTCGTCTCGTGGGGACTCTGGGGGGTGCTCTCCAAGCTCCTGGGCGAGGCATTGTCCCCCGAGATGGGTCAGGCCTTGTCGACGCTGGGCCTGGTTCCCCTGCTGGTCCCGTTGGCGATCCACGAAGGACGGACCCTCCGGAAGGCCTCCCCCCGCGGCATCGCCCTCGCCCTCGCCGGCGGGCTGATCACCTGCCTGGGCAACGTCACCTACTACGCAGCCCTGCATCGCGGCGGTGCCGCCGCCACCGTCGTCGCCCTGTCGGCCCTGGCCCCGATCGTGACCCTCTCCATGGCCCTGATGCTGCTTCGGGAGCGTCTCAACCGGATGCAGATCGCCGGTGCAACCTGCGCGCTCGTCGCCCTTGCCCTCCTCAACATCCAGCCAGACGGCGCCCTGCTCTCCCCGGTGGTCGCCTACGCCATCCCGCCGATCCTGCTCTTCGGCCTCTCGGGTTTCCTGCAGAAGATCGCCACCCAGCACCTGACCGCGTCCCAAGCGGCGCTGTGCTATCTGGGCGCCTTCATACCCGTCGCGCTGTGGTACGGACTTCGCGAACCCTGGCCGGCCGCCATCGCACCCCGTTCCTGGATCCTGGTGGCCTCGCTCGGGTTCTTCCTTGGACTGGGCAACCTCGCGGTGATCGCCGCGTTCGGGGTCGGCGGCAAGGCTTCGGTCATCTCCCCCCTCAGCAACCTCTACCCGGTGATCAGCCTGCCCCTGCTGCTGCTCCTGGGCGAACGGATCGGCCCGCGGGAGTGGACCGGGATCGCCCTCGCCCTGGTCGGGGCCGTCGGCCTCGGATGGGATACCTCGACGCCCCCCTCCAAGGACGGGGACCCTGCCTGATGGGGTTTCCCCCACCAACCGCCCCCTTTCTGACCTATTTCCGGCTTCGAAGCCCCGATTTCAGCTGCCCGACCAACTGGTCGAGCACCGCCAACTGGCAGATCCGTGGGCCGATCGAAAAGCTCCCCTCCGGCGGTTCCACGGTCTGGGTCGGCAGGAAGACCTCCACACTGCGGGCCAGTTCACTCGCCGGTTCGTTGCTCAATCCCACCGTCGGGACCCCGGCCGCCTTCGCCTCCTGCACCGCCCGGAGCGGGAACTGCGTCTCCCCGGAGTGGGAGATCGCCACCAGCACCAATCCCTTCACCGGCGGGGTCAGGACGAACGCCAACCCCTGGGCGTCCACCAGCGGCAGCGCCTGCTTGCCCATCGTGAACAGCACGTCGGTCAGGATGAGACCAATGCCGTGGGAAGCCCCCACCCCCGCCAGGGCGATCCGGGAGGCGGGACGGAGGAGGCGGACCGCCTTGGGAAGCGCCTCGGCGCTCGCCTGCAACCCCGCCGCGATGTCCGCCGCGTAGTCCAGATGCCCGATCGGGGATCCCGGCGCCTCCGGGGCCGCCCCCGAGGACGTCAGCTCGCGCAGGACATGGTACTTGAGATCCTGGAACCCGTCGTAGCCCGCCGCCCGACAGGTCCGCACCACGGTCGCATCGCTCGTCCCATACGAGGACGCCACCTCTCGGAGACTCCCCGACGCCACCGGCCCGAGATCCCTCAGGAGCCGCCGCGCCACCTCGGCCTCGCTCGGCCGCATCGACGCCAGGCTACCCTCCAGTGTCGCTCGAACGCGCATCCACAACAGGAATCATCTTTCTGTTGCAAACACAACATCGTTCGCCTTTCTTGTCCGCCTACAGCATCCCGCAACACCATCCCGTGAAGAACCTCATCGAACTCCTCAAGACCGGCATCGTCCTCGGCGACGGTGGCTACCTCATCGAACTCGAGCGTCGTGGCCATGTCGACAGCGGCTCTGGCCGGGAGAAGGTGGGAACCGGGCGCGGCAGCGGGCAGTTCACCCCAGAGATCGCCATCGAGAACCCCGAGGCGCTGCGGGAACTGCACCGGGAGTTCGTCCTCGCCGGCTCGCAGGTCCTGCAGGCACTGACGTTCTTCGGGACCCGGGAGAAGCTGAATCGGGCCGGCTACGGGGCCGACACCGAGCGGATCAACGCCGCGGCCGTGAAGATCGCGCGCGACGTGGCCGGGGACCGTGCGCTGGTCGCCGGGAGCGTCTCCCGGACCCAGCTGATCGAGCGCGAGGGCATGGGCTCCCTCGGCAAGGCGGCCGACCACATTGGCGAACAGATCCGCCTGCTGAAGGAGGCCGGTGTGGATTTCCTGATCCTCGAGACCTTCTTCCACCTCGCCGAGATGCGCGTGGCCCTCGAGGCCGCCGCCAGGTCCGGCCTGCCTGCCGTCGCCACCATGAGCTTCCGTCCGCTGGTCACCCAGTGCAGCGATGGCCACACGCCCGCCGAATGCGCCCGGGTGATGGCCGACCTCGGGGCGGTCGCGGTCGGCGCCAACTGCGAGCAGGATCCACGGCGCATGCTGGCGGTCCTCCGGGAGATGCGAGGTGCCACGACGGTGCCGTTGGCCGCCCAGCCGGCGGCGTTCAGGACCACTGACGCCTGCCATTCATTCACCCGGCTGCCTGCCTTCCCGGACGAGCTCGAGACCCTCCAGATCTCACGGAACGAGTTCACCGAGTTCGGGAAGTCGGCCAAGTCCGAGGGCATCGGATACCTCGGGGGCTGTTGCGGCTGCAACGCCGCCTACATCCGGGCCCTCGCCCGCGGAGTGGACGCCTCCACCAACCCCTAGACGCGCATGCCGATCCCATCGCTCAGCGTCCATCCCTCCCCCGAGCTGGCGACCCAGGCAGCCGCGGATCTCCTCGGCGGGTGGCTGATCCAGCCCGGTGTCCGCAACGTCATGCTTGCAGCCGGGAACACCCCGCTCGGTCTCTACCGCGAGATTGCGGACCGGAAACTCCCGCTCGCCCACCTGAACCTCTTCGCCCTCGACGAATACGTCGGGGTCCCGGTCGAGGAACCTCGGAACTGCGCCAACCTGATCCGCAGGACCGCCGTGGAGCCCTGGGGCGTCCCGGGCAACCAGTACTTCACCGTCAGCTCCTCCGAGTCGCAGGCCCTGCAGAGCGTGCTGGAACACGAGCGGCGGATCGAGGCGGCGGGCGGCATCGACATCCTCGTCCTCGGGCTCGGCCAGAACGGCCACCTCGGCTTCAACGAACCCGGCAGCGAGAAGGATTCGGGGGCCCGGGTCCTGGACCTCGACCCGATCTCCATCGAGGCGAACCGGCAGTGGTTCGGGGGCGACTACGCCCCCAGCCGCGGGGCCACCGTCGGCATGCGCACGATCCTCGCCGCGCGTCGGATCGTCATCCTGGCCTATGGCGATCACAAGGCCGTGGCCGCCCGCGACCTGGTCCAGGGCCCCATCTCTTCGAAGTGCCCGGCATCCTTCCTCCAGTCGCATCCGGAGACCTCGTTCTTCATCGACCGACAGGCGCTCGCCAAGATGGACCCTGCTCTGCTCCGTCTCCCCGGATGATGTCCCCCTGCTCCGTGATCGGCATCGACGTCGGCGGCACGAAGATCGCCGTCGGCACACTTGAATTGCCCACGGGCCGCTGGATGCCGTTCCGCACGACCCCTACCCGACGGGATCGCGGACCCCAAGTGGTCCTCGAGGAGATCCTCCAGATGACCCGGGAGCTCGCCTCGTCCAGCGCCCTCGCTGGCCGTCCCGTCGCCGCCATCGGCGTCGGTCTCTGCGAACTCGTTGGCAGGAGCGGCACCCCCCTCAGCGGCCACAGCATCGCGTGGCAGGACCTCCCCGTCCTGGAGGAACTGGCCCAGGTCGCTCCAGCCCTCTTCGAGGCGGACGTCCGGGCGTCGGCCCAGGCCGAGGCGCTGTTCGGGGCCGGAGCCGGACTCGACTCCTTCCTCTACGTCACGGTCGGGACCGGGATCAGCTGCTGTCTCATGGTTGAGGGACGCCCCCATCTGGGCACCCACGGGGTGACCGGGACCCTGGCCAGCAGCCCGTTGGGGCCCCTTCTTGGAATCCCTGATGGTGGTCCGGGCATGACCCTCGAGGACCTTGCGTCTGGCCCTGCCCTGGTCGCCCGATTCCGCAAGGCTGGAGGGGTTGCCAATCGGGGCGAGGAGGTCCTGCGGGCCGCCATCGAGGGACATCCGATCGCCACCGAAATCGTCCGCACGGGCGCGACCGCCCTCGGGGCGCACATCGGGCTCCTGGTGAACGTCCTCGACCCCGCAGCGGTCGTCGTGGGCGGCGGCCTCGGGTCCAGCACGGGCCCCTACTGGGACGCACTGACCGTCGCGGCCCGAAGCCAGATCTGGTCCGACACCCATCGCCCACTGCCCCTCCTCCAGGCCAAGACCGGTGTCGATGCCGGCTGGCTGGGTGCGGCGATCGCCGCGCTGGATCGATTCGAACTTCCAAGACCTGACCTCTCCGCTCCACCGTTTCCGTCATGAACACCCTGTCGTCCCCCTCCCTGACTCGTCGCGACTTCACCCGCACGGCCCTGCTCTCGGGCGCCGCGATGTCGACACTCGGCTCGAAGGTCCTCACCGCCGATGCGGCACCCCGACGCATTCGGACCGGTGTCATCGGCTGCGGCAGTGTTTCCAACGCCTACCTGCCCGTCCTCACCCGATCCCCATTTGTCGAGGTCGTCAGCCTGTGCGACATCCGCCCCGAGCGTGCCAAGCGCCAGGGGGAACGCTTCCAGGTCGCCCACACCTATCCGAACATCGACGCCATGCTGAAGGGGGTGCCATTCGACTTCCTGGTGGTGCTCACCGACATGCAGGTGCATGAGCAGATCAACCGGCGGGGCATCGAGGCCGGGAAGCACGTCTGGAGCGAGAAGCCCATCGCCAACACGCTCCGCGTGGGCCAGGAACTGCTCCGGATGGCAAAGGCCAAGGGTGTCCAACTCTGGGGCGCCCCGATCACCGTCCAGAGTCCCCAGTTCGCCTTCATGGCCCGCACCCTGAAGTCCGGGTCGCTCGGCCGGGTCGCCGCCGCCCATGCGTTCTACGGACACGAGGGGCCGTCCTGGTCCGCCTTCTTCTACGAGAAGCTGGGCGGATCGATGCCGGATCTCGGGGTCTACAACTTCACCAGCCTCACCGGACTGCTCGGCCCGGTGAAGAGCGTCACCGCCATGCTCAGCATCGTCACCCCGGAACGGACGGTCGACGACAAGGGCCGGATCAAGGTCACGGAGGAGGACAACGCCATGGTGCTGATGGAACACGCCGATGGCGTCCTCTCCCACGTGCAGTCGGGTTTCAACTACTTCAACCCCCACGGGCACAACGGTCGTGACGAGAGCCGTCACACCATCCAGATCACCGGTTCCCACGGCTACATGGGGCTGGTGGGCTACGACTGGGAGCCTCTGGGGGTGGATCTCGCGACCCAGGACAAACCCACCCTCACGCGCCACCAACCCAGCGCCGAGGGCTACATCTGGCAGCAGGGGGCCGCCCTGGCCGCCGAGTCCCTGTCGACCGGACGGAGACTCCTGGTCTCCCCCGAACAGGCCCTGCACGTGCTCGAGATCATCACCGCCGCGCGCAAGTCCCAGGCGACCGGCCGACGCATCCCGCTCACCTCGACCTTCCAGTGGCCTCTCGTGGCCTAGAGGTACAGGACCACGGATCCAGCCCGCGCGCCCGTCCCGAGACGACCGCCCGGACTACCGGGTCATGGCCCAACCCGCCTCGTTCATCGCCCGGAAGCCACCCGCGAGGGAGAACACCGCCGTATAGCCCATCCGCTGGGCCACATCCGCGGCCAGGGCGCTCCGGAAGCCGCCGCCGCAGTAGAGGATGAGTTCGGTCCCCGGCTCGGGAAACCGAGTCTCCAGATCCCGCTCGAAGATCCCCTTCCCCAGATGCTGTGCCTCGACCGCATGGCCTGCAGTCCACTCAGATTCCTCCCGGACATCCACCAGCACGGCCTTGGGATTCGCCGCCAGCCGGGCCCGGGCCTCCGCAACCGTCACCTCGCGGACATGTGCCTTGGCCTCTTCCACCACCTTCAGGAAACCCGGGGAATGCTTCATGACCACGAGAGTGTCTTGCCCCACGGACACTGCCAAGCCAGCTTCCACGTCCATGGACATCGTCAATCTCGACCAGGTCCCGGCTTTCGAGACGAAGGACGGCTCGGAGATCCGGGAACTCCTCGCCCACCGCAATTCGGTCATCCGGAACCAGAGCCTGGCCGAGGCCCGGCTCGCCGTGGGCCAGGCCACGACGGAGCACTACCACGTCAAGACCGAGGAGATCTACTACATCACCCATGGGACGGGTCGGATGCGTATTGGCGACGAGATCCGGGAGGTCCGCACCGGGGACGCCGTGGCCATCCCGCCCGGGGCACGACACAAGCTCTGGAACACCGGCACCGAACCGCTCCGCCTCCTCTGCTGCTGTGCCCCTGCCTACGAGCACAGCGACACCATCATGACCGAATAGCTCCCACCCCTCATGAGCCCAAAATCGATCCGTCTCTTTGTGAAATCCGGCTGCCCCTGGTGTGACGAGGCCATGGAGTGGCTCGACCAGCGCGGCATCCGCTACGAACTCCTGGACGTCCTCCGCAACGGCGCGGCACGTCAGGAGATGCTCGATCTCACCGGACAGACCAAGGCGCCGTCGATCGACGTGGATGGCCACATCCTGGCTGACTTCGGTGCGGATGAGTTGGACGTGTGGTGGACCCGACAGGGTTTTGCCAAGGGCTGATCGTCTGGTCCCGCGAGGCAACGGCGGGGATCGCCTCAGCCGGTGGGGCCCATGCCGCGCCGACATCCGAATGCGGTGACCTCGCCCTTGTTGGCGTTCAGGCGCAGCAGGAACAGCGGGTCCGCCCACCGGGCAAGATCCCGACGGATGCCGTCCAGCTTCGCCCGGTCGGCCTCGCCCTTCAGCTTCAACGTCACCACGAACCACCGGGTTTCCGAGCGCTCCAGCCATTCGAGGAGCATCGCGGCCGACCTCTCCGGCGCTGCAATGACATCACACACCAACCAGTCCACGGGACGCCCGGGCCGGAACGAGAACGCATCACCCCGGACGAATTCCAGGCGGGGATCGCGCATCAGGTCCTCCCGCAGTGGGGACCGATCCACCGCCGTCACCCGCGCTCCCCTCCCCAGCGCCACGTAGGACCAGCCACCCGGCGAGGCACCGAGGTCGACACACACGTCACCGGGTCCCATCCCTCGACCCAGGCGGCTCAGCGCCTCCGTCAGCTTCGCAAAGGCACGACTGGGCGCCGAACGATCCTCAGCCACTGGGATGGATCCCCCGGGCCAGGGCCAGATCCAGGGGTGGAGCTCCAGGGGACGCGGCGCCGGGGCGATGGACAACCAACCCCGATCGGGTGAGGTCAACACGACCTGCACGAGCGACTCGTCCGGCCCCCAGGGATCCGTCGAGTCCCGGAGCGTTCGGAGCAGATGGCGACGGCGCTCCTTCAGGCGCTCGACCAACGCCTCGCGGATCCACCGGCAGCGGTTCAAGCCTGCGGACGCCTGGACTCGTCCATCGGGATCCGGCGGGGATTCGTTCGGCACGCCAGGCCGACGTCCCAGCACATGGGTTCCGAAGGCCCGGCGAGCCCCCACGGTCCTCGGCGCCACCGCCCCATAATGGGGCCACAGGTGGAGTCTCCACGGCTGGGCGTCTGGGATACCGGAAAGGATCCCATCGAACACGGACTGTGCCCAGCGGTTGACGGAGTCGGCACACACCAGGTGCGCCTCGGGCAGGAGCTGCCGGGCAAACGCGAGGGCCGGCATCGGGCTCCCGGGGCGGGAATCGATGGAGATCAGGCCCGCGGGGAGATCGGATTCACGGACTGGGATCCGGGCCTGCCGCAGTTCGGCAACCAGATCGGCATCATCTCCCTCCGCGCTGAAGATCAGGTCCACGTGGCATTGGGAACACACCGTGGATCCCGACCCGGTTTCTAGGCCCCGGTGCCCCGTGGTGGCAAGCCGTTGCTCAGATCCCATCCATCCGCCGGACCTCCCCGTTGCCCCCCGGAATCCGCGCCACGCTACGCAATGAGGTGCGTCAAGACGTCGAACGGCACCTCGTCGGTGAGCCCCACGGGCTGGTTCCAACGCCGATAGGTGAATTCGGCGGTCGGCTCGTCGGCAGACCCGAACGGCGCCGAAGACCTCGGCAGCAGGCGCTGTCCCAGGTCATCGAACAATTCCAGGGTCACCAGATTGCGGTGTCCGACGAAACCGCCCGGATCGAGGTGGACATGGAACTGTCCCTGGAGCCAGTCGCGGTCCGACTGGTAGGGGATCTGGTACAGGCCGCTTCCGAGGTCCACGGGCCCAAGCCGTTCCGAACGGACGAACAGGAGGTCACCTGCCTGCTCATAGAACTGCCAGAACAGGTCCCGCTGGTGGACCTCGGGATAATCCGCGGGCTCACACGATTCCTCGAACCGACGGATGCTGATCCGGAAGTGCCGGGCCCCCTGGCCCCGCAGCGACTCGCTGAACTTGTAGCGCAGGCCCAGCGTCTCGGCTCCGTCGTGCGACGCGGAAGGTTGGCACCAGCACCCCTGCACCGAGGAGCCCTCCTCCAGGTCGAGCTGGCCGTCGGAGAGGATCCCACTCCGGTGACAGAGCCTGTGGCTGGGAACGGGGCCGACATCCTGCAGGAGGACGAATCCATGGCCGGCACCGAACTCCTGGGCTTCGGGAGCGGGTTCGACGTCGGTGTCGATTCGAGGAGCGCTCCTCCGAGGACTCTGGAGAGGGGCCGCA
>JBDLQQ010000097.1:0-15257 GCA_039800465.1 Verrucomicrobiota bacterium | reverse complement strand
CGCGGTTCCTCGAGCTGACCCCCGACCAGCGCCAGAGGCTGGACGCGCTCGTGAGGCAGACGGACGACGTGGCCGCGCGCGCGGGCAAGACAGTCCAGTCGGGCACGCCGGATGCCGCCCTGTTCGAGTCGTGGCAGCGCCTCCGCACTGCCGAGGATGTCGCCGCGCCCCGGCTGCTCACCGCGGAACAGTCCAACCGATGGCGGGATGCCCTGGGCCGCAAGATGGACATCGCCCGGTTCCAGAGGACCCATCCCATGGCCCCGGAGTTTCCGTCGGGCGCGCTCTGGATCGATGACAAGTCCACCACGATGGCCCGGCTCCGGGGCAAGGTGGTCCTGGTCCACTTCTACGCGTTCCAGTGCCACAACTGTCAGGCCAACTTCAGGACCTACAACCGCTGGGTGAAGACCCTGCGCGACCTCGGGGTGGAGATGGTGGGGATCCAGACACCGGAGACCGACGCCGAACGGGATCCGGCGCGCGTGACGGACGCTGCCCACCGGTGCGAGTTCGGATTCCCGGTACAGCTCGACCTCGACAGCCTGTCCTGGAAGGCCTGGGGCAACTCGATCTGGCCGACGATCTACGTCGTGGACCAGCGGGGCTACCGGCGCTACGCGTGGGTGGGCGAGCTCTACTGGCAGGGTGCCCGCGGGGACCAGGCCATCGAGGGCTGGGTCCGCCGACTCCTCGCCGAGACCCCGTCCACTCCCTGAGTGAGTGGAGAGCCTGGGTGGAGCACCAGGGTCCACCCCGGTCGGACGTCTTCCACGAGTCCGGGTGCATCGGCATGTCCAGGAGCACCGCTCCATTTCGACGAGGAACAGCACCCCACGCCCACCCCCTCACCTTTCCTCAAGCCACGATCTCCGACACCACCCGCCCGTGGACGTCGGTGAGCCGGAAGTCCCGGCCTTGGAACCGGTAGGTCAGCCGCTCGTGGTCGATCCCCATCAGGTGGAGGATCGTCGCCTGGAGGTCATGCACATGGACTCCGTCGCTCACCACGTTCATGCCCAGGTCGTCCGTCTCCCCATGGCTCAACCCCGCCTTCACCCCTCCCCCGGCCATCCAGGTCGTGTAGGCGTAGGGATGGTGATCCCGGCCCCAGTTCTTGCGGTCGTCCAGGGCTCCCTGGATGAACGGGGTCCGACCAAACTCACCGCCCCAGATCACCAGCGTGTCGTCGAGCAACCCACGCTGCTGCAGATCCAACACGAGTCCGGCCGACGGCTGGTCGGTGTCGCGGCACTGCGTGTACAGCTCCGTCGTGAGGCTCCGATGCTGGTCCCAGCCGGCATGCATCACCTGGACGCAGCGGACACCCCGCTCGATGAGGCGCCGGGCCATCAGGCAGTTGTAGGCGAAGGTCCCCTGCTCCCGGACGCTGGGTCCATAGAGGGACAACACGCTCTCGGGTTCCTTCGACAGATCCGTCAGCTCCGGGACGCTCGTCTGCATCCGGAACGCCATCTCGTACTGGGCGATCCGGGTGGCGATCTCGGGATCGCCATGCTCGCGGAGCTTGCGCTCGTTCAGCATCGCGAGGTCATCGAGCATCGCGCGACGCAGGGAGGGATCGAGACCGGAGGGATTGCTCAGGTACAGGACCGGATCCCCGTTGCCCCGGAACTTCACGCCCTGGTAGCGCGACGGGAGGAATCCGGAGCCCCAGTAGAAGTCGTAGAAGATCTGGCCGCAGGTGGTGCCCTTGCTGACCGAGGTCATGACCACGAACGCCGGCAGGTTCTCGGTCTCGCATCCCAACCCATAGGTCAGCCACGCCCCGAGGGTGGGACGTCCCGGGATCTGGGCCCCGCTGAGCATGAACGAGATCGCCGGCGCGTGGTTCACGGCATCGGTGTACATCCCCTTCACGAAGCACAGCCGGTCCGCCACCTGGGCCGTGTACGGCAGGAACTCACTCACCCACGCGCCGCTCTGGCCGCGTTGATGGAAGGGCTCGACCGGCGCGAGCAGCAGCTTGCCGTCGGCCTTGCCGGTCATGGTGCTGAACCGCTTGCCCGCCACATAGCCTTCAGGGACCGATTTACCATGCAGCTCCTGGAGCTTCGGCTTGTAGTCGAAGAGATCGACATGGGTCGGGGCCCCGTTCTGGAAGAGGTAGATGACGTGCTTGGCCCGCGGCGGCCTGGGGGGATAACCCGGCAGGCCCGGAAGCCCGCCGCCCGATGGTGCGGCCAGGGCGGCCCCTCGTCCCAGGAGCGAGGCCAGGGCACCGGTGCCGAGCGCGGTCGCACCCCGACCGAGGAACGTCCTCCGGTTCAGCAACAATCGGCTCTCGTCCAGCGGGTTCATCGGGTCATTCGACATTCAGGGCCTCGTCGAGATTCAGCACCGTGCTGCACACCACCGTCCAGGCCGCCTGGGAGGCCGGATCGAGAGACGTCGGGATCCGGACCTCGCCGATCCCGACCAGTTCCCGGGCGCGCTCCGGCTCCGCGGTGAAGCGCTGCTGGTAGCGCCGCAGGGACTCCAACAGCCGGTCCTGCTCCGCCGTGTCAGGGAGACGCCCGACCACCTCCTGGTAGAGCCAGCGGAGGCGATCGGTGTCGCTGGCTCCGGATGTGGCCACACGGATCGCTAGGGCCCGGGCGGCCTCCACATAGGTGATGTCATTGAGCGTCAACAGGGCGTGCAGCGGGACGTTGGTCCGCGGGGTGCGGACGGTGCAGGTCTGGCGGCTGGCGACATCGAAGAACAGGGTCGGACCGACGATCCGGCGCCAGAACACGTAGAGGCTCCTGCGGTAGAGCGACGCCCCGTGGTCCTGCTCATAGCGCTTGGTCCCGAACGTGGCCTCCTCCCAGATCCCCGAGGGTTGATACGGCTTCACCGGCGGGCCGCCGATGTCCTCGACCAGCAGTCCGGCGTGGAACAGCGCCGCGTCGCGGATCATCCACGACGGCATCCGGAGCCGCGGACCCCGCGCGAGCAGCCGGTTCTCCGGATCCCGCTCCCGGGTCTCCGGTGGGGTGCGCGACGACTGACGGTAGGTGGCACTGGTGACGATCAGCCGGTGCAGATGCTTGAGATCCCAGCCGGAATCCCGGAACTCGACCGCCAGCCAGTCGAGGAGTTCCGGGTGGCTCGGCCGCTCCCCCTGGAGCCCGAAATCCTCGGAGGTCTTGACGAGCCCCAGTCCGAAGAACAGCTGCCACGAGCGGTTCACCGCAACCCGCGCGGTCAGGGGTTGGTCGTCCGACAGGAGCCATTGGGCGAGGCCGAGCCGGTTGGTCGGCGCCCCGGCGGGTGAGGTCGACAGCCCCTGGGGCACGGCGGCCCGGACCTGGGCGCCGGGCTGCTGGTAGTTCCCGCGCGCCAGGATGAAGGTGTCCCGGAACTTCTCCTGGTCCGCCATGACCATGACCCGGGGGATGGACCGGTTCAGACCATCCCGCTCGTCCCGGAGACGCTTCTGACGCTCGAGCAATCCGGCGTACGGGGCATCATTCGTCCTCCAATGCGTGGCGAGCTGGTTCAGACGCCCGCCATCCCGCTGCTCGGGATCCTGGGCAAGCGCCTCCTGGATCTCCTTCGCCAGGTCCCGCACCCCCGGCGACTCGGTCACGGGTCTGCCGTCCAGCCTCGGGAACTTCACCGCCTCGAGGGTCCGGACCGACGCGGCGATCGACCTGAGCTCGGAGTCGATCTGCTGGCGGCGGGCCTTCTGGGCTTCGGACGGCCACTCGAGATTTGGACGCGCCTGCGGGTCCCCACCGCCGCCATCGACCACCGTGCGGTCGAAGAACGCGAGCAGCCCAAAGTAGTCCTTCTGGGTGAAGGGATCGAACTTGTGGTCGTGACAGCGCGTGCAGTTGAACGTGGCGCCAAGCCAGACCGTGGCGACCGTCTCGGTCTGGTCGAACAGGTAGTCGATGCGGTTCTCCTCCGCGATGCGCCCGCCTTCCCCATTGATCATGTGGTTGCGGACGAATCCGGTTGCCAGGTGCTGCTCGGGAGCCGGCGACGGGAGGAGATCCCCGGCCAGCTGCCACGTGGTGAACTGGTCGAAGGAACGGTTGGCGTTGAACTCCCGGACCACCCAGTCGCGCCACGGCCACATCGTCCGCTCACCATCGCCCTGGTAGCCGTTGGAATCGGCATACCGCGCCGCCTCAAGCCAATCCCAGGCCAGGCGCTCACCATGTCGCGGCGAGGCCAGCAGGCGGTCGACCTGACGCTCGTAGGCGCCCGGACGGGTATCCTGGACGAACTCCCGGATCTCGTCGGGTGTCGGAGGCAACCCGGTCAGGTCGAGGGTGAGTCGCCGCAACAGGGTCTCCCTCGAGGCCTCCGGAGCGGGCTCCAGGCCCTCTCGAACCAACCGGCTCCGGACAAACGCATCGATCGGGTTCGAGGTCCCCGGGACCACAGGCGGCGTCGGACGCCGCGGCGGTTCATAGGCCCAGTGACGGCCCCAGGGTGCGCCTTCAGTGATCCACCGCGTCAGGGTCGCGATCTGGTCCTGCGACAACGGCCGATGCGACTCCGGCGGCGGCATGAGGTCGTCCGGATCCGGGGTGAGCATCCGCCGGACAACCTCGCTCGCCTTGGGATCACCCGGGACGATGGCCGCCTTGCCGCTCTTGCCATGACCGGTCGCCCCCTCGCGGACATCCAGGCGAAGGCCTCCCTTACGGGCGGCGGCGTCGGGACCGTGGCAGGCAAAGCAGTGATCCGAGAGGATCGGCAGGACATCCCGGGAGAACCTCACGGGATCCTCGGCCCGGGTGGCACCGACGCCGAGGACCACGGCCAGAGCGGCCCCGAGGGACTTCCATCGCATGGCGGGATTCCAGGCCCGGAAGTCCGATGTCATGAGGACAGCAGGTCAGATCGCAGGCACGTTCCATCCCTCGCGATAGGAGCGCCGGATCCACTGGTTCGCGTCGGGCATGTTGGGGAACTGGAGCCGCTTGGCGTCCCAGTCCAACGTGGCGTTCGGGAACCTTGTTGCGACACCGCCGAGCAGGATGGATTCGGTGAGCGGACCCGAGTAGGAGAACGGGGTCGAGGTCTTGGCCTCGCCACGGACCGCATCGATGAACTGGTGCCAGTGGTCGACACCCTCGACGACCGGGAGACCCTCCGTCACCACCTTGCCCCCCTTGAGCACGATGGGCATGGCGACGTGCGGGATGATCATCACCCCGTCGGTCCCGATGAGGATCGACCCCTGGTCGGGGAGATCCCGGCCGGCGAGCAGGGCGCGGATCTCGGCGGGGGGACGCTGGTTGCCGTCATACCACGTGATCGGGATCCGGCTCGGGATGGTGTGGCGCGTGGCCGGGAAGACGTAGCGGATCAGTGCGTTGTTGGCCCAGGAGTCGGCATTGGGCGAGGGTCCCTCGCTGCGCACGGAGACGGGTGCGGTGAGGGCGAGGGCGGCGAAGACGGGGTCGAAGATGTGGCAGCCCATGTCGCCGAAGGTGCCGGTGCCGAAGTCGAGACGCCGACGCCAGTTGGCCGGGTGGTACCAGCCATTGCCGATGAACGGACGATAGCGGCAAACACCCAGCCAGAGGTCCCAGTTGAACCCAGCCGGAACCGGGTCGATGCGGTTCGGCTTCGGGGACAGATCGCCCCAGTCCTTGCTGCTCCAGGTGTGGACCTCCTTCACCTTGCCGATGGCCCCGGACTGCACCTGGGCGACCGCGGTGCGGTATTCCTTCGCCGAGTGGACCTGGATGCCCATCTGGGTCGGCACCTTGCGGGCCGCGGCCATGAGGGTCATCTGACGGCTCTCGTAGACGTCATGGGTGAGGGGCTTCTGTCCGTAGACCGCGATCCGCCGGTCGAGCGCCGCCAGTCCCATCGGCGCATGCATGTGGTCGGGGGTCGAGACGCTCACGGAATCGAGCTTCTCGCGGTCGAGGAGCACGCGGTAGTCCTCGTAGACCTTGGCGTCCGGGAAGCGCTTGCGGAACTCGGCGGTCCGACCCGCATCGGCCTCGGCGACGGCGACCATGCGAACCTTGGGATGCGAGGCGATGGCGTTGAGGTCGGCCCAGGCCATGCCCGAGGCACCGAAGCTGGCGTGGAGGACCTGTCCGGAGGGCGGATTTGCGAGAAGGTCCCTCGTGATGAACGGGGCGGCGAGGAGTCCGGAGGCGCCGGTCTTGAGGAACGAGCGCCGCGTGGAGGCGGGAACGGGGTTCACGGGTTGAGGACGTTTCATGGAACGACGCGATGAAACCCGGCCGCCTTCAGCGAGGCACGCGAAAAAGACCCTGGATTCGACAGGTCCTCAGGGTCCCCACACCGGCAACCAAGTCGCCCACCAAAGGGCTCGATGGAGGAATTGAACCCGTGGGAGGTGGTGTCTCGCCCGCCGACCCCATATCCGGAGGGATCCGCAGACCGCATCCCTGGGGAACCGGGTTGACCACGGGTCAGCCCGTGGGACGCACGAAGTCGACGGAGGCGGCGACGGCTTCCCAGGCCTCGAGTTCTGCACTCCGCGCAACGAGGGTCTTCCGGGACTTCTCCAGGGCATAGCGCCCCAGCACCAGCCGGAACGGAGGGTTGGCCTCCTTGGACAGCCCAAAGATCGCGCTCGCCGCCCGGACCGGATCCCCAGGCTGGCGGCCGTCCATGCGCCCCAGAAGGGATCGGAATCGACCCACGGTCGTCTCGTAGTCCTGGATGGATGATCCGGCGGCCTCGAGCGACTCCCGTAGGAAGGGCGTCCGGAGCGGACCGGGTTGGACAACGGAAACCCGGACACCGTATGCCGAGGCCTCGGAGCGGACGGACTCCGCGACCGCCTCCACCGCGGCCTTCGCGCCGCCATAGACGGCGAATCCAGGGTAGTTCGAGATCGCGGCGGCGGCGCCGATCACGATGAGGTGACCTGACCTCTGGGACCTCAGTATGGGCAGCACCACCCGCATGAGGTCGATGGGCCCCATCAGATTCACAGCGATGTTCCTCTGGATCTGATCTCGGGAGCACTCCTCGAGTCCACCCAGGAGGCCGCATCCGGCATTGCTGACCACCACATCCAGCCGTCCCCACAGGGCAACCACCTCATCGACGGCGGCCTGGACGCGATCGGGCTCGGTGACATCGAGTTCGACCACCCGGATACGCCCCGGGAAACGTCCGGACAAATCCCCGAGCGCTGTGGGTCTGCGGGTGGTTGCGAGGACACGCTCCCCCTCCTCAAGTGCGCGCTCCACGAGACAGCGTCCCAATCCACCCGAGGCACCGGTCACCAGCCAGACCCTGGACCCCCCATCGGCCTTCGTATCCATCATGCCCCACCGGTGCCCCACGGATCTGCCCCGTCAACCCCAGGCATGACACGCGAGGCGCCTCCCATAGCACTGGAAGCATTCCCTGACGCGTATGCGAGCCGGTTGGAAGCCTGTCAGCCGGTATCAGGACGACTCCGAGGAATGGGCAGCTCGTCGGCTCGACAGAGCGGACCTCGCCACCTTGCGAATCACTTCCAACCCGCAGAGACAATGGCTGCCTCGACAGGGAGGCGGGGGCACGTCTTTGAGGCCGGCTTGAGCGTGATGCGAACGATCCATTTCTAAGCCCCGCAGGACACCCACCAGAAACTCCTCCTCCATGACCACACGAAGGTCGCATGGCGCTCCGGGAAACTTCGTGGGCCGGGTGGCCCCGACCTTCCTCAACCTCAAGCGACTGGGTTTCGAATCCGTTCCCACCCGGCCCCTTCCCAACAAGGGGATCCTCCTGACGGACTGGGACCCCAAGAACCAGTCCTCCGGGGCCCTCGACCGGGCGACGATCATCCCCGCCCGGAGCGACGGGATGGTCCAACCATCTGCTCACTTCAACGTCCTCCACAATGCGTCGATGTGCGATCAAGACCGGCATTCCGTCTGGAACCCCCATTCCATCCCCCGCTGGCCGATGCCGGGACTGATCCAACGGAATCCAGATCGTGGACTCACCCGCACGACAGTCGGCTCCATCGGGCATCGCAACCCATTTCGGCATCGACCAGTATCGGCAGGACCGCTCTGGAATCCTCAGGAATCACTGGCCCGAGGACCAGGCTCGACGGTAGCCTCCGGGCATGTTCCCCGAGGCATACCGGCGCCTGTTACGCACATCGATCTGGGCCCTTGTACCCCTCCTGCTCTCAGCCGCTCCCCCTTCCGCGGATTCCATCTCCAGGCTGCCGCCCGCCTCGACCCGCAAGGTCGACTTCGTCCGGGACGTCCAGCCGATCCTGGAATCCAGCTGCATCAAGTGCCACGCCCGCGGCAAGGCGAAGGGGGGCTGGAGGATCGACACCCGGGCTGATGCCCTCCAACCCGGGGACTCAGGCCCCGCCCTCGTGGCCGGCAACAGCGCCCAGAGCCGCCTCGTCCACCTCGTCGCAGGAACCGATCCCGACGATGTCATGCCCCAGAAGGGCACCCGGCTGACCCCCGAGGCCGTCGGCCTGCTCCGGGCGTGGATCGACCAGGATCTCCCCTGGCCCGACACCGTCTCGTTCGCCAAGCCCCCGGCCCGGAACCTCGTGCCCCGCCAACCGGAGATTCCCGGAAGCCCGGAGTCCAACCCCATCGACATCCTCGTCGACCGCTACTTCAAGGCGACCGGACAGACCGCACCCGCACGGGTCGACGATCGGTTGTTCGCCCGCAGGGTCCACCTCGACACCCTCGGCCTGCTGCCCTCCCCCGCCGCGCTCGAGGCCTTCCTGAAGGACCGTTCCCCGGACAAGCGGACCCGCCTCGTCCGCCGGCTCCTCGGCAACAACGCCCAGTATGCCCAGCACTGGCTGACGTTCTGGAACGACCTCCTCCGGAACGACTACCGGGGGACCGGATACATCGACGGCGGACGCAAGCCCATCAGCACCTGGCTCTACGCGGCGCTGCGCGACAACAAGCCCTACGACCAGTTCGTCCGGGAACTGGTGGACCCCACCGACGCGAGCGAGGGCTTCACCAAGGGCATCGTGTGGCGGGGCGAGGTCAATGCGTCGATGACTCCGGCCATGCAGGCCGCCCAGAACATCGGACAGGTGCTGATGGGTGTGAACCTCAAGTGCGCGTCGTGCCACGACTCGTTCATCGACGACTGGCAGCTCAGCGACGCCTACGGCCTGGCTGGGATCTACGCCAACGACCGCCTTCAGATGGTCCAGTGCGACAAGCCCACCGGGAAATATGCCCCGCTCAAGTTCCTGTTCCCGGAGCTTGGCGAGATCAATGCCGGTGCCGCACGACCCGAACGGCTCAAGCGACTGGCGGAGATCATCACCAGCCCCCAGAACGGACGGCTCTCCCGCACGATCGTGAACCGCCTCTGGGCCCGCCTCATGGGTCGTGGACTCGTCGAACCCCTCGACGTCATGCAGAACCCGGCATGGGATCCCGACCTGCTGGACGCCCTCGCCGAGGACCTCGTGGCCCATCGATGGGACCTGAAGCGGACCCTCGAGCTCATCCTCACCTCCAAGGCCTACCAGCTCCCCGCGCTCAGTCTGCCGGAGAAGCCTGAGGAGCGGTTCGTCTTCCGCGGTCCGGGCATCCGACGCCTGAGCGCCGAGCAGTTCCGGGACGCGATCGGGTCGATCACCGGGGTCTGGCAGGACCGGCCCGAAGGCGGACTCGAGGCGTTGCTGGTGAACCAGGACGGCGCCCGGGTACTCGAGACGGATCCCTTCTGGATCTGGAGCCATCCCCACGGCGCCACCGGAGTGCCCCCGGGGACCAACTGGTTCCGGAAGACCCTCGTGCTCGATGCCCTTCCCAAGGAAGGCACGTTGTGGATCTTCGCCGACAACTCGGCGCGGGCCTTCGTGAACGGCACCCGGGCCAAGGGAACCGAATCGGGCGACTGGAGCCAGCCCAGTGTGCTCGACCTGCGCCCGCTCCTGAAGGCCGGAACCAACATCATCGCCATCGAGGCCATCAACGGAGGCGACGGCGCCAACCCAGCCGGCCTCCTCGTCTATGGCAAGATCCGTGGGTCCAAGGCCAAACCCAATGCCGTGCGGGACATCGCCTCCGACGCCTCCTGGACCGTGTCCACGACCCCGTCGGCGGCCTGGACGGATCCGACCCCGACCGGGACCTGGTCCAAGGCCCAGGTCCTCGGTGGACTCGACCTCGCCCCCTGGTCCGTCGGCCCCCGGGTCGCCCAGGCCGTTGCCCGGGCGCAAACCCCCGATCAGGTCCGCGCCTCCCTCACGGCGGCCGACCCGCTCAGCCTCGCGCTTGGCCGTCCCAATCGGGAACAGGTCACGACCGTCCGGGCCTCGACCCCGACCACCATCCAGGCCCTGGAGCTCACGAACGGAAACACCTTGTCCCAACTGCTCCAGAAGGGGGCCGACCAGTTGCTCGCGAAGTATCCGGACGGTGCGGGACTGACCCGGTGGGTCTTCACCCAGGGCCTCTCGCGGCCTCCGTCGAAGAAGGAACTCGAACTTGCCGTCTCCCTGGTGGGCCGTAAGCCCAGCCGGGAGGGGGTGGAGGACCTCCTCTGGAGCGTCACCCTGTTGCCGGAGTTCCAGTTCACGTATTGATTCCCAAAGACGCCACACCGACATGAGACCCACCGACTTCACCCGGAGGCAGTTCGTCCAGACCCTGAGTGCCTCGACCCTGGGCGCCCTCGCGGCTGGATACCCCCACGCCGTGCTTGGGGAATCCGTCCCCGAGCGGCTCCCAGCGACCGCCGATACCGTCATCGTCCTCTGGATGGGCGGCGGCATGGCAGCGACCGAGACGTTCGATCCGAAGCGCTACACGCCATTCGAGAAGGGACTCGACCCCAACCGGGTGCTGTCGACGTTCCCGTCGATCCCGACCGCGGTCGACGGCATCCGCTTCAGCGAGGGGCTCGAGCGGACGGCGAAGGTCATGGACCGCGGCACGCTGATCCGGAGCTACACCGCGGGTGACCTCGGGTTCATCCTACATTCTCGCCACCAGTTCCACTGGCACACCGGCTACGCGCCGCCCCAGACCGTGGCCTGTCCCCACATCGGCGCCGTCGTCTCCCGCACCCTCGGCCCCAAGGACCCGGCCGTCCCGGCATTCATCAACATCGGACAGCGGCTCGATGTCGGCGAGGGCGAAGAGCTGAAGGCATTCACCTCCGCCGGGTTCCTCGGCAGCGAGTTCGGCCCGTTCAACGTCCCCTTCCCCGATGCCGCAAAGGATGTTGTGACACCGCCCGGAGGCATGAGCCCATCCCGGTTCGAGAACCGCGACCGCTTCTACCGGCGGCTCGTCGAGGCCTCCCCGGTCGGCCACCTCGGCAGCACCTACCAGAGGGAATCCCTCCTCCGGTCGCTCGACAACGCGCACCGGCTGCTAGGCTCCCCCGCGGCCAAGGCGTTCGACCTCTCCCTGGAGAAGCCCGAGGTCGTCGCCAAGTACGCCCCTGGCGGCTGGGACTTCTCCCGGCGTCTCGGCGGCGACTTCACGCGCGATGGCAACTACGAGAAGGCCAACCTCCAGCGCTTCGGCCTCGGCTGCCTCCTCGCCCGGCGCCTCGCCGAGGTCGGGGCCCGGTACATCGAGGTCACCACCGAGTACATCCCGTTCCTGAACTGGGACACCCACGAGAACGGCCATGAGAAGCTCGTCCTGATGAAGCGCGCCATCGACGGCGCCATCTCCCAGCTCGTCCTCGACCTCGAGGAGCGCGGTCTCCTCGACCGCACCCTCATCGTCCTCGCGAGCGAGTTCAGCCGCGACATGATGCAGGAGGGCAAGCCCGACCGGCCCATCACCAACCAGGTGCCCGTGCCCGACAAGATGGAGTCCACCGCCCACTACGGGATGCACCGGCACTTCACCGACGCCGGATGCGTCCTGCTCTTCGGCGGCGGCATCCGCAAGGGCCACCTCCATGGTGTCACCGCCGATGAGCGGCCCTGCAGGACGCTGAAGGATCGCGTCGTCATCGAGGACCTGCACGCCACGATCTACCGCGCCCTCGGGATCTCCCCGAAACTCGCCTACGAGATCGAGAAGCGCCCGTTCTACGTCACCCGCGACGGCGTCGGCCAACCCATCCAGAGCCTGTTCGCCTAGGGGCGAGGGGCTGAGGAACCAGCCACGGCGTCACGGGTCGCGCTTGACCGCGGAGGCGACCCGGGCACCCAGCTGGAAGGCCTCCTGGACCGGAGCCCGGTCCTCCGCCGTGAATCGCCGTCCCTCCCGGAACCAGTCCGCGGTCAGGACCACCTGATGCCCCAGGACCCGTGCCCAGGCGCCCACGGGAAGCTGGCAACCGCCTCCGAGCGCGGCGAGGAAGGACCGCTCGGCCTCGACCGCGACACCGGTGTTCCGGTGGTGGATGGAACGGCAGAGCTCGCGGGTCCGATCATCCCCCGACCGGATCTCCAGCCCGATCGCCCCCTGCCCCGGAGCGGGCAGCATCTCCAACGGATCGATCAGGGTGCCCTGGATCCCATCCGGAGGCGGCTCGAGGGCGGCACGCACCGCGGCCGGATACCGGGGATCGATCCGAAGTCGCCCCGTGGGACTCAGATCCCAGCCCAGCCGGACGAGTCCCGCGGCAGCCAGCAGCGTCGCATCGAAGTCCAGCGTGGCCCACAGCTTGCGGAGACGGGTCCCCACGTTGCCCCGGATCGGGACACACCGGAGGTCGGATCGCTGGGCCTCGACCGAGGCGCGACGACGACTGCTCGAGGTAGCGATGATCGACCGCAGGGGCAGGTCGGAGAGGGATTCCTGAGAGCCGCCAAACCAGGGCTGTCGTCCGCCCGGGGACCAGTCGAGGGTTGCGGGATCCGGAGCATCGACCCCGTCGCGACTCCGACACAGGAACACCTCCCGGACATCCTGTCGGGGCAGCACCGCGGCGAGGGCCAGGCCCTCGGGCAGTGCGGTGGGCAGGTCCTTGAGACTGTGGACCGCGATGTCGGCCCGCTCGGCCAGCAGCGCCTCCTCGAGTTCCCGCGTGAAGACGCCCATGGGCTGGGAACTCCCCGGGCCCCAGAGCGGGACCTCCGGACGCTGGTCGCCCGTGGTCTGGACCACCACGATCTCGACTCGGAGTCCAGGATGGGCGCGGCGCAGGAGTCCTTCGACCTCCCGGGCCTGAGCCAGGGCCAATGCGGAGCCACGGGTCGCGAGCCGGACCGGGATGTCAGGTTCGGCCGGCATCGGATCAGGCCGGAGCCATGCCCCCCATCCGGGCCAGGCGACGCTGCATCTGCTCGAACCACGTCGAGGACCGCTCCTCGACCAGCTCCAGGCAACGGCTGCGCTCCTGTTCCCGGGCACGCAGATGCCCCTGGGCGATCCCCTGCAGGTCGTCCACGTTCACCAGGAAGATCCCCTCGAGATCGCGGACCGCGGGGTCGATGTCCCGCGGAACGGCGAGGTCGATGAGCAGCAACGGCCTCTGGGCCCTGTGACGCAGCAGACGCTCGAGCCGGGGGCGGTCCAGGATGTGGTGTGGCGCCCGGGTGCTGCTGATCACGATGTCGAGCCGGGCGAACTCCTCCTCCCAGGCCTCGAACCGGATGGCACGCCCCCCGAGTTCACCGGCAAGGGCGGAGGCCCGTTCGAAGCACCGGTTGCTGACGATCAACGATCGGGCCCCGCGGCTGAGCAATGCCCGGGCCGTCTTCTCGGAGGTGTCCCCCGCCCCGATGACCATGACCTCACGTCCCTCGAGGCCGTGACACATCGACTGGGCGAGCTCGACCGCCACGGAGGCGACGCTGGTGTTGCCCCGCTGGATGCCCGTGGTGGATCGGATCTCCTTGGCGGCATGGAAGGCCGACTGGAACAGCGTGTTGAGCACACGGCCCGTGCTGCCATGGCGGTTCGCCACGTCGTAGGACCGCTTGAGCTGCCCCAGGATCTCGGTCTCGCCCAGCACCATGGAGTCCAGACCGCTCGCCACCCCGAACAGGTGGGAGGCCACGGCCCGACCCTCGTGACGATACCACTCGGCCGAGCATCCATTCGCCGGCGCCCGGTGCAGGTCCAGGGAATCCCTCAACCCCGCCGCCGCGGCACCCGCCGGGAGCGAGGATGAGGCGTAGAGCTCGACCCGGTTGCAGGTGGAGACCAACACGGCTTCGTCGACGAGACCCCGCTCACGAAGCGTGTCGGTGAATGCCGGGATCTCGGATTCGGCGAACGCGAAACGCTCCCGCACCCCCACGGGAGCCTGGTGGTGGCTCAGACCCAGGACCAGCAGGCTCATGCGCGCGGACCGGTGGACGACGGGACACGAAGGGGCGAAGTCACGGGTTGCGCAATGCGGCAGCGGGGACTTCCGCTCCCCAACGCCAAACCGCCAGTGATGTCCTGTGCCCGCTTCACGGAGGTGATTCTATGAATCACGATCTGCTTGTCCACCCATGCGCGCAGGACAAGGCACGAACGCAGCGGTCATGGCTATTCAGATGAGGAGCGGGTGGATGGCCCGCTCTATCCCTGCAGCGTGGAGAGGTTCCTTGGGGCTACCCGGCAGAAGGCAACCCGGGGTGTTGCCTTTCTGGTCGGACCACGTGATGAAACATCTCCTGTTTTAGGCAAAAATTTAAACAGGAGGCCTGCCCAAAAAAAATCCTCGAACTCCGTTCAGGCAGGGTGTCGGAGACTTCTTTGCGGTCCCGACTGAAAATCACTTAGCACGCACCCAAGAAAACATCATGAAGACAACCCGTTTCATCCAATTGGCGGCCGCTGTAATGCTGCTGAATGTCGTTGCCCTCGGAGCAGATGGGCACAAACCGTCAATCAGCGTTGCACCGACAGAATCCCAGCTTCCGGTCTGGCAGCCAGCGCTTGGGGAAGGACTAGCGCAGATGATTCTGACCGAGCTCACCCGTTTGCCCAACATCCAAGTGCTGGAGTCGCTTGCTTTGGACGACCTCAGGGAGGAGCGCTCGCTCGGGGAATCGGGTGAGGTCGATCGGACCGAGAGGATCCGGAGGGGAGACTGGAAAGGGGCGGAGTACACCTTTAAGACAGTGATCACGCGGTTCGGTGCCGCGGAATCTCAGTCCGGCGGTGGCCTGTCGATCCCCATCAGGGGTATTCCTGGGTTTAACACGAGCGGAAGCGTCAACCTGGGAAGCACCCGGCATGAAGTCCAGATCGACTGGCGGGTCATCGATAATACAACCCGAGCGGTCGTGAAAAGCGGTCGCGGGACCGGGACCGAAAAGGGCATGAGCTTCTCCTTCTCAGGGTTTGGTGGTGCCGGGTTCAGCGAAAACCGTGAATTTGCGGACA
>JBDLQQ010000096.1:0-17000 GCA_039800465.1 Verrucomicrobiota bacterium | reverse complement strand
ATGGGGAATGGGGACTTCCCCGAGACGTCACCCGCGCCTCCCCCACCCGAGGTGAAGCCCCTTCCCCAGAAGTTCCAGGTTGCTAGGCTCCGTGGATTCCAACGCTGGACGGCCATCCCGTCTCAATCCCGAATCCATCGCCCCATGATCTCTCTTCACGTCCCATTCCCAGTCTGCCTCCTGACCCGGTGGATCGCGCTGGTGGTGTTCTTCTGCGGAGCCGCCGGCCACGGCCTTGCCGCCCTGGGATTCGATCTGACCCGTGACGCCAAACCCGCCTGCTCCATCGTCGTCGCCACCCCACCTTCCCCTTCCGCCCGCCTCGCGGCGCTCGAGATCCAGTCCCACGTGCTGAAGATCACGGGAGCGGAACTCCCGATCCGTTCCGAGACCGACGTCGTGGACGGCCCCCGCATCCTGGTCGGGGAAAGCGCCCAGACCCGGGAACTCGGGTTTCGCGGGAAGGACTTCCAACCCCAGGAGTATCTGATCGCGTTCCGTCCGAAGACCGTGGTGCTGATCGGACGGGATTGGGAGGACACTGCCGCCAACCGGAAGGAGGACGGGCGTCCGATGACTGGGGAGAACCTCCAGGACACGCGTCACCGGATCCAGTATGCGACGGCGGCGGGGACCCCCGTCGGGGGCACGGAACCCATCGAGCTCCCGGGTCTGTACGACGACCAGGGGACCTGTCTCGCCACGTACGACTTCCTGGAGCGCTTCTGCGGCGTCCGGTGGTATGGCCCCAACCCGCTCAACGTCGTGCTGCCGAAGAAGGCCAGCCTCTCGATCCGTGGTTCGGACATCCGGCGGTCCCCGGCGCTGAAGCACCGCAGCGCGCTCCCGGGTGGGAGCTGGCCATTCCTCCAGAACCAGTGGGGCCAGTTCACCCGGGAACAGGTCTACCTCCACTGGCGCCGGACCCGTCAGGGCGGCGAGCGGTGGTCTGCGAACCACACGTTCTATCCGCGCACGATCAAGGCCCGCTTCAACCACCCCGATTACCAGCCGAAGAACGCCGGGAAGCACATCGGTCAGCTCTGCTACACGAATCCGCGGCTGGTCGAGGAGGTGGTCCAGACGGCCCGTGACTACTTCGACGGCAAGGGGGAGCTGCCCGAGGGCTGGAAGGCGTTGGGCGACTACTTCGCGCTGGTCCCCGACGACACCATGCACCTGTGCAACTGCGACGCCTGCAAGGCGGCCCGGAAGCCAGGCACGGACAGGAAGACCGGGTTCTTCAGCGACGGCGTGATCAGCGACTACTGGTTCTCGTTCGTCAACGCGGTGGCCCGCGAGGTCCGGAAGACCCATCCGGACAAGTACATCGCCACCCTCGCCTACTGGTCCTATGCGCTCCCGCCCAACTTCGAGATCGAACCGAACGTCTCGGTCTCCCCCTGCCTGCACACCTGCTATTACCCGGTGCATCCCGGCATGACGGCGAACGACCTGCAGTTCTACCGGGAATGGCAGGGCAAGACGAAGGCCCCGATGTTCCTCTGGGTCTACTACCACCACCCGATGGAACCCGCCCTCATCAGCGGGTTCCGCTGCTTCCCGCACGTCATGGTCCATCAGACGGCGGACGCCATGCGGATGTTCCTCAAGGACGGGATCCGGGGGATCTTCGAGTGCGGGGAGCAGGACCAGCTCGAGCAGTATGTCATGGCGAAGGTGTGGGATGATCCCACCACGGATGTGGATGCCGTGATCGACGAGTTCTTCCGGTCGTACTTCGGCCGGGCCGGGAAGCCCATGAAACGGTTCTACCTGCGGCTGGAGGAGATCGCCTGCGACCCGAGGAACTACCCGCCCCCCTACCTCCAGACCGGCGGCATCGACTGGAAGAAGGTGGCCTGGGAACGCCTCGGTACGGCGGAGCGCATGGAGGAGCTGGGGCAGCTGATCGGCAAGGCCGAACGCCTCGCCACCACCGAGGAGGAGAAGCAACGCGTCGCCCAGTGGCGGAAGGCGTTCTGGAACTGGATGGTCGAGGGACGGGAGAAGGCGGTGGCCCAGAAGAAGCCGGACGGGAAATAGATCCGATCACATCCGCCCCCGCGAAGGCGCGTCGACCGGCGACTCAGAGGATCTCCTCGAGGTTCGACCGGATGGTGTCGCAGATCGTGTCGAGCGGCAGGTCGTTGGCGTCGGTGCCGAACGGGTCCTCGATCTCCTCCGCGATCACCTCGATGCTGGCGAAGGCGTAGAACACGAAGGCGACGATGGGCACCGCCCAGTAGCCGTAGTCGAGGACGAACCCGATCGGCATGGTGAACACGTACAGGAAGATGATCTTCTTGAGGAAGAGGCTGTAGGCGTAGGGGATCGGGGTCTTCCGGATCCGTTCGCAGGCCCCGAGGTTGTCGGCGAAGGACTGGAGCTCGGCGTTCAGGAAGAGGAGCTGTTCCCCGCTGAGGCGACCGGACTTCTGGAGGCGGGCCACCTCGGAGAACAGGACCGCGAGGATGCGGTTGGGGACGTGCCGGGCCTGGAGGAAGTCCTCGACCCGATGGGATCCGGCGGGCTGCAGGACCTCCGCCGGCACACCGCGCCGCAGGTGCTCCTTGGCGGCGACCACGAAGTTGACGATCAGCGATCGGAACATCGTCCGCTCGGCGGTGGACTCCGGTCCGAGGAGGGCCTGCAGCTTCAGGGCGAGGTTCCGGGAATTGTTCACCAGGCTCCCCCAGAGCTTCCGTCCCTCCCACCAGCGCTCATAGGCGGTGTTCGTCCGGAAGATCAGGAGCATCGACAGGACGAACCCGATGAGGGAGTGGACCATCGTCGTGTTCCGGAAGGTCACATGGAACAGCTGGTTCTCGAGATAGGCCACCGCGGCGGTGTAGACCCCGACGGCCGCCATCCCCGGCAGCAGCAGCCGGAACGAGTCGCTCCGGTGGAACGCGAAGATGAGCTTCCACCAGTCCTTGGGGTTGTAGGTGATCATGACCTGATGGGGGGACTCTAACCGGTCCGGTGCGGGGAGTTCGATGGCGGAGTCCGATTTGGGAACTTACCCCCATTCATTTCTCAGCCGCTCCCTCGCCTCTCGGCTCGGCACCTCGGCATGGACCCAGTTCCACAGTGGGGTCGAGGATCCGGTTCCGCACGAGCCGGAGTCCGATCAGGGCCACGCTCGCGGTCAGGAGGCCCACCGCGATCCAATAGGTCTCCCACGCCTCGAACCCCCGGGCGGCCAGGATCGGGGCGACGAGGCGCCGCGCCGTCTCCAGCACTGTCGACACGAGGAGGACGAGATACGTGCCGGAGAGCGCCCGTCGATGTCGAAGGCAGGGCGTCGGGTCTCCGGGACTCCGGACCATCGCCCAACCCGCTGGCGAGACGATCACGATCAGCAGCAACGCCACCCCGTGGAGTGCGTGCCACCCTCCCGTCTCACGGAACAACCCCATCGAGGAGGCGCCCATCACCCCGACCGAGCCCACATAGAGCAGCCCCGACCATGCCAACACGGACCCCAGGACCCGCCGCATCAACCCCAGGACCAGTCCCCCGGAGAGGAGAGCCACCCCGGAGGCGACCAGGTGCAGGATGACAAGAGTCGGGGGCATTGGACGCAGGCCGACCCTCACGGGCTTCCACCGTGGGGTGCTCCGAGGAATACCGCCGGATCCACGAACTCCCAAATGGTTTCCAGAACGGGAGTGCCCCCAGAACAACCCATACAAAACCGTTTGCGCAGAGGCATCATGGTCGGGACCGTCTTGACCGGGCGGAGGACACGCCCGCCCATGAACCCATCCAACTCCCGGCCCCGCCTCCCACAATCCTCGGATCCACGACTCGCCTCACGCCTGATCCTGCTGGTGATGGCCGCAATTCCCGGTTTTCTGTTCAGCCCACTCCTCGCAAACCAGGACCCCACGGTCACCATCGTCCCAAAAACCTCCCTCGCCGACCTCGCCACGCCGGCCGTGGTGACGTTCGAGTTCGATGCGACGGATCCTGACGGGCAGGTGGTGGCGGTGGACGTCTTCGACAACGGTGGCCGGATCGCCTCGCTCACCAACCGTCCCTTCCAGATCCAACGCGAGTGGTGGGCGGGGGGACATCAGCTCCTCGCGAGGGCCCGGGACAACCAGGGCGGCACCGGGTTCTCCAGCGCGGTTCCCTTCACCGTGAAAGCCCCGTCGCCGGTCGCCCTGAAGCCGGTGCGACGGGACGGGAACGACCTGGTTCTCGAATGGTCGGGAGGGAGCGGGCCCTTCCTCGTCGAGCTCCAGTCCGATCTCCGGGACACCTGGACCATTCTCGGGTCGACCGGATCGAACCGCGTCGCCCGCGTGCCCCTCTCGGCCACCCACCGGTTCCTCCAGATCAACGACACGGCGATTTCCGGGACTCGGAACTACGACGCCACCCTCTCCGCGGGCCAGGTGCGCCCAGCGCCGGTCGACAGCAAGGCGACAGCGGGAGCCCTCATGAGCCTGTACCACAGCACGGTCACCTTCCGGATCGAATACTCCGGCCTGGCCTCGCCGCTCGCCGCGGTCCGCATCCACGGCCCGTCCACGACCAACGACCTGGCGGCGCCCCTGATCGATCTCCTGCCGTTCCACGAAGGTCCCACCGGCACCTCGGGCGTGCTGGCTGGATCCCTCGTGTTGACGCCGGAACAGAAGCTCGCCTTCGTGGGGGGACAGACCTACCTGACCGTGGTCGAGGCCGGGAAGACCACGGAGACCCTCCGGGGCCAGCTCCTCCCCCGTCCGCTCGGGTATGAGAAGGACCACGACGAGGATTTCACCTTCGATGTCCTGAACAGCAGCGGCGGCAGCTACAACACCTCGAACTGGCGGTTCGAGTTCGGCGATCCTGTGGTGACCTCCGGCCAGAACCCCCACAACAACCGGCCCTGGGTCACGGGCAACTCGGGAGGCAAGATCACCTTCCGCCTGACCTGTGGCCGGAAGAGCGACTCCTGGATCGCCGACGAGTACCGGGCAGCGGGGTTCGGGTACAGCGACCTCAACAAGGAATTCCCCAACAAGGTGGCCGCACACCTGCACGCGGATGGCGGGACCCAGATCCCGAGCGATCTCAACTTCTTCTTCCCAGTGAAGGTGACGACGGAGTCCGGGATCACCCTCCAGATGTACCTCGGACAGCACGGGACCGGGAAGGGATGGAAGGGGGATCTCGAGGCGGTCGGGGAGGCCGCGAAGGAGGGTTATGACGTCTTCAAGGACCTCGAGGGAGGCAAGATCTGGTCCTCGCTGAAGGACTTCAGGAAGTTCCTCGACGACCTGGCCAAGCTGGGATCCGAGAACTCGTGGTCGGTCATCGTGGTGGGGACGCTCCTCGACCCCGCCTTCATCGCGGACCTCGAGTACCGTCAATCCCCGTATCCCGCAACCTACACCACCAGCCAGCTGATCTGTGGTGGCCCCACCTCGACCGGCCTGAAGCAGTTGTTCCAGATCCAGCCCAAGGTGCCATTCCCGGACCCGAGCAGGATGTCGATCTACGTCCAGGGCCCGAGATGACCGGGCATTGGGGCCAGGCGGCGACCGGCCGTCCGCCCCGTCTACCCCCCGATGCAGCTCATGGTCCGCTCGGGCTGGATGAAGTCGGGCTGACCAATCCGATGCCCGGCCTCCTTGCCACGGACGATCCCGACTAGGCGTTCCGCCAGGGCGGTGTCGGGCAGGCCGTCGCGCAACAGCGGGCGGATGTCGTGTTCCACCAGGCTGAAGAGACACGTCCGGACCTGTCCATCCGCCGTGAGCCGGAGCCGGTTGCAGTGTCCGCAGAACGGCTCGGTGACCGGGGCGATGATGCCGATCTCACCGGGTCCATCGGCAAAACGCCATCGACGGGCCGTCTCGGACGGATTCGAGGACGCATCGACCGGCACCAGGTCGAACCGCTTCTTCAGCCGCTCCAGCATGGTGCGCCCCGACACCACGAGATCCCGCTGCCAGGCCCGCTTGGAGTCGAGGGGCATGAACTCGATGAACCTCATGACAATGCCCCGTTCCCTGGCGAACTCGGCGAGGGGTTCGATCTCCTGGTCGTTCAGGCCCCCGATGATGACGGCGTTGACCTTCACCGGCTGGAACCCGAGCGACTGGGCCGTATCGATCGCCGACAGCGTCTCCTTCAGGCCATCCCGTCCGGTCAGCATGCGGAACCGGTCCCGATCGAGGGAATCGAGGCTGATGCTCACCCGATGCAGCCCCGCCTCGCGCAACGCCGCCGCCTGGGGACCGAACAAGAACCCGTTGGTGGTCAGGGCGAGGTCCTTGATGCCGGGGATCGACGCGAGGGCGTGCACCAGTCGCGGGACATCCCGACGCAGGAGCGGTTCCCCACCGGTGAGCCGGACCTTCTCGATGCCGAGGCCCACGGCCACCCGGACGAACCGTTCGATCTCCTCGTACCGGAGCAGTTCGTTCTTGGGTTTCCAGGAATAGGCCAGTGGGAGGGTCGACGCTGGATTGGGATTCCGGACCGCATCGAACCGGGTGCGATAGAAGTTCGCGGCCTCCTCGGTCTCGGGCAGGCAGTAGACACACCGGAAATTGCAGCGGTCCGTGATGCTGACCCGGAGGTCCCGCATCACGCGTCCGTGGTCATCCCGGAGTTCGCCGCGCATGGTCCGTCCAGCCTAGCCGGACCCGGCCGGAGGACCAGAGGGGAAGTTGAGGGCTGAGAGCTGAGGCCGAGGGTTCAAACAAGCCTCGCGCGAGCGGTCCTGGGTTTCGACCCCTCGCTTTGCAGTCGTTTCTCCTCTGCGCCACGAAGTCTCGGCGGGAGACCCAACCCTGTCTTCCCTGGCGTATTTCCCCTCCGCGTCTCGGCGTCCCCGCGTGCCGTCCGCTTCCCGACGACGCGACAGGATCGCTGCATCCCCACGGGGACGTCAGGGACCCAACGGAGTGGTTCCCTGCCTCGAAGGGCGCTCCCGCGCCCAGTTCGCAGGGCACTGCTCACCCACCGCAACAACACTCACCACTCAACTTCTTCACGGCTTCGGCGGCACCGTCAGCCAGAGGTCCTCGATGCGCTCCCGGACCAGGCTCCGAAACCCCTGCGGAACACCATTGTTCTCACCGGCGCTGATCAGCTCCTGGACCACGCCATGAGCCCTTCCGCTGGACGTCTCCGTCACCCGGATCCGGATTGGACCCGAACCCGTGGGCGCATCCGATGCGGTCACCAGCTTCAACACCGTCTCGCCCCCCTTCTCGGAGACCTCGACCGGATCCGCTGAAACCCCAGCCGGCAAGCCCTCGGCCGACACCCTCAAGGGCGCCTGGAATCCATGGCGCCGCTCCACGACGACCTTGATCTCGTTGGTCTTGCCGCGTTCCAGAACCCATTCACCGGAGGCCACGGTGGATTGGAGAGTGGCTTTCGGACGCTCCACACTGAGCCGATACCGCTGATCGCGGCCACCACGCTGGAGGAGATTCCCCACGGCGACGACATGCACGCCATCCGCAGGCGCCGTCCACTCGATCCTCGGATCCGCACCCGAGGCATCATCGACCCGCGTCAATTCCCTGCCCGAGGCGTCCTCGACCGCGAGCCACGCATCCAGCGGGAATCCCAGGCGGATCGCCCGGACGTCGAACACCAGCACCTCTCCCTTGGCCACGGTGACACGGAACCGGTCGACATCGCCCGCCCGATCCAGATCCCCCGAGATCGCCGAAGGAATCTCCACGGGCATCGCCTCGGCACCGGTTCCATTGGGTTCCACCTCGACCCGGTCGGGGCCGTCCCCAACCGGGACCTGCAGCGGCCATGGGCGTGCCGTCAACGGCAGCACCGTCTCCAATCCACCCTCCACCACGGAGGCGTCGAACAGGATGGGGCCCTCATTCGTGCCCCCCAGGTTCCATCCCACCGGCTGGAGCCGATTCGTCACCCCCCGTTGGACACCCAGCGGCTGGGTGAACCGCACGAAGGGCCCCGTGGTGGTCTTCAGCCGGTAGACGCTCTTCGCATTGCCGGTGAAGCGGATCTCGGCGTCGGCCGGATATGGGAACGCAAAGACCTGCAGCAGATGCCGCCCAGCCCGCTCCGCTGTCCAGGCCAGGAAGGGATCCATCGAACGGGGATCATCATGGTTCCATGCCACCATCACCCCACGCGGGTCGAGCAGGCGCAGGACCGGATCCAGGGGCGACATCAGGCGGTACGCCTCGAGATCCGCGACCAGCGTCTGCCCCGGCTCGAGGTCGATCGCGTAGACATCGACATCCCCGTTCTTCTCCAGCCTTCCGTTGACGCTGTTCACGCCAGGGGGGAGGAGCTGAGCCGAGGCGGCGTCGCCGTTGGGTTCCACCTCCGAGCGTTGCGGATCGATGGTGAGGGTCAGGAACCGGGGGGCTGTGGCCCCGTCGTCGTTGAAGGCCCGGACGAACCGCACGCCGGGGACGACCGCGGGATCGACCACCACCTCGAAGACCCCGTTGTTGGTCGTTGGCGTCCAGCGCACGCCAGGGCCTTCCTGCCAGATCCGGGGCGGCCAGGGGTCGAACTTCCCGACGGCCGTGACCGTGTTGGTCGTGCCGACCTGGATGGCCGATGGGAACAGGTGATCGAGGACCGGCACTGCTGCCGACAGGCCGAGGCCGCCGGTCACCAGGCCCACCCAGAACCCTGCCGCACGCACGCCGTTCAGGTGAAGAGCTCCTTGATCCGTCGGCCGTTGTTCACGAGCTGGACGGGACGACCGGTGTTGGTGTGGAGGACCTGGTTGGGATCGACCCCCATCTTGGAATAGACCGAGGCCGCGAAATCCTCGGGCCGGTACACGTTCTCCGAGGCCGCGTAGCCCTTGGCATCGGTGGCCCCCACGATCGCACCCCGGGGACAACCCGCGCCGGCGAGGAGGACCGACATCGCATGGGGCCAGTGATCCCGGCCGGCATCCTTGTTCACCTTGGGCGTCCGACCGAACTCGCCCAGGAGCACCACCAGGGTGGAGTCGAGCAGTCCGCGCTCGTCGAGATCCCGGATCAACGCCGCGACGCCGCGATCCATGTTCCTCACATGGTCTCCCTTGTAGGCATCGAACAGCTTCGTGTGGTGGTCCCAACCGCCGTAGTTGACGGTGATCCAGGACACGCCCACCTCGACCAGGCGACGTGCCATGAGGAGACGCTGGGCGAAGTCGTTGCGGCCATAGGCATCGCGGACCTTGGCGTCCTCGCGACCGAGGTCGAACGCCGCCTGGGCCTTGCTGGAGAGGACGAGGTCGACGCCCTGCTGGAGGTACTGGTCGAAGGTGACGGCGGGATCCTCCGCGAGGCGGTCGGCATGCCGCCTCATCCCATCCAGGGCGGCCCGCAGTTCACGACGGGTCTGGGCGCGGCCGTCGCTGATCCCGGGGGGCAGGACGACATCGCGCACCTTGAACCCGGCGGAGTTGGGCTGTCCGTCGATGACGAATGGGGCGTACTTGCCACCGAGGAAATTGGGTCCACCGCTCCGCGTCACCGACGGCATGGAGACGTAGGGCGGCAGGCCCTCCTGCTGCCCCCGTTGCCACGCGACGACGGAACCGAAGGAGGGATGGAAGGTGACGAAGGCGCCGCAGGCGACCGGAACCGGGGTCGGGGCACCGGTCATCAGGTAGTGGTTCCCACCGCCGTGGTTGGGATCCTTGTGGCAGATGGAGCGGACGACCGTGAAGCGGTCGGCGATCTTGGCGAGCTCCGGCACGGCCTCGCTGAAGCGCGTGCCCGGGACGGCGGTGGGGATCGTCTGGAAGGAGCCCCGGATCTCGGACGGCGCGTCGGGCTTGGGATCGAAGGTCTCGTAGTGGGACGGTCCCCCGTCGAGCCAGATGAGGATGCAGTTGACCGGCCGTGGGGCCACCGGGGTGACCGTGCCGGCAGCACGCCGGGTCGCGGCCTGCAGCTGCAGCAGATCGCCAATGCCAAGCCCCAGTACCCCACCCAGCCCCAGCTGAAGGAAATCGCGCCGCCGCATGCCGGCGCAGTTGTGGGTCGATGGGGACATGGTCCGGAAAAGCTACGCCTCCCAACCCGCTTTGGGAAAGCGGGTTTATGGTCCAGAAGCAGGTTGCCGGAGGAGAGGATCACGCGGAGACACGGGGACACGGAGGGGGGACCGGAGAGGAAAGATCGGAATGGGGACGCCGCAGATCCAGATCGCACCGTCAGACCGGATTCCTGCACGCGTTTCCTCCGCGTCTCCCCGTCTCCGCGTGCCATTCCTCTTTCCACGATCCACGGGAGTTCAGGCCCGCCCGTGAGATGTCCTGGTCCAGAACCTTCCTTGAATGTCGGGGCACGGCTGCAAGATCCTCCGCCCCATGACCCCGAGGAAACACCGTCCCCACGCTCGCAGACTGCGGGTGGCCACGGTCCAGTTCGAGAGCCAACCCGGGGACAAGGAGTCCAACTTCGCGACCCTCGAGGCCTTCGTCCGGAAGGCCGCACACCAGGGGGCGCGACTGGTCGTCTTCCCGGAGTGCTGCATCACCGGCTACTGGTTCCTGCGCAACCTGACGCGAAAGCAGCTGGCAGGGCTGGCCGAGCCGATCCCTGACGGCCCGTCCACCCGGCGTCTCCAGGCCCTCGCCCAGCAGCACGACATCACCATCGGCGCCGGCTGGGTGGAAGCCGGGCGGGCGGGCGTCTTCCACAACAGCTATGTCGTGGCCCTGCCCGACGGACGCCTCCACCGGCACCGCAAGCTCCACGCCTTCGAGCATCCCGCCATCGAGGGCGGGACGGAACTCACGGTGTTCGACCTCCCCGAGGGATGGCGGGCCGGCGTGCTCATCTGCTACGACTGCAACCTCATCGAGAACGTCCGGCTCACCGCACTCCAGGGCGCGGAGATCCTGATCGCACCCCACCAGACCGGCGGCTGCCGGACCCGCAATCCCCACCTCATGGGCGTCATCGACCGGAGGATCTGGGAGCGCCGGCGGGAGGATCCGGGAGCGATCCGACGCGAGCTGCGCGGCGAGAAGGGCCGAGCCTGGCTGATGCGATGGCTGCCCAGCCGGGCGCACGACAATGGACTGTTCCTGGTCTTCTCGAACGGGGTCGGCGTCGACGACGACGAGATCCGGACCGGCAACGCCATGGTCCTCGACCCCTATGGCCGCGTCCTCAAGGAGACCTCGAGGGCGGGGGACGCCATGGTCGTCACGGACCTCGACGCCGGACTCCTGCCCGACAGCACCGGCCAGGTCTGGATGCGGGCGCGGCGCCCCGAACTCTACGCGCCCCTCGCCGTGCCCACCGGCCGGGAACAATCCGTGCGGAAGCTGAAATTCTCCGAGTGAGCCCCCTGTCGTTTCACCTGAACCCCTGATCCATCCCCCTACATGAATCCCATCCCTCCCATCCTCCAGACCCCTCCGTCCCGTTCCAGCCTCGCCGACTTCGTCCGGAACCGCTCCGAGGTCGACCGTGGCCATGGCCTGTTCGAGCTCGAGAGCGACCGCATGCTCGAGGTCAATCTGTCGGACAAGCTGTGGATCAAGACCGGAGCCATGGTCGCCTACGTGGGTGCCATCCAGTTCACCCGCGAGGGGCTCTTCGACCATGGGATTGGGACGTTCCTGAAGCGGTCCCTGACCTCGGAGGGGATCCGTCTCACCAAGGCCGAGGGGAATGGGAAGCTCTACCTGGCCGATGGCGGGAAGAAGGTGAACATCCTCGACCTCCGGGGGGAGGACCTGTTCGTGAATGGCAATGACGTCCTGGCCTTCGAGCCCTCGCTCCAATACGAGATCCGCATGATGCGTCGGGTCTCGAAGATGCTGGCGGGCGGGCTCTTCAACGTGCGCTTCGCCGGCACCGGGGCCCTGGCGATCACGACGCACTTCGATCCCCTCGTGCTCCGCGTGGAGCCAGGACAACCCGTGTTCAGCGATCCCAACGCCACGGTCGCGTGGTCGGGCTCCCTCTCACCGGAGATCCACACCGACATCAGCCTCAAGACCTTCTTCGGACGGGCCAGCGGCGAATCCATCCAGCTCCGGTTCGAAGGCTCCGGATTCATCGTCGTGCAACCCTGCGAGGAGGTCCATGTGGGCCACGGCCACGGGGGATCGATCGACCTCGGCTGACCCCACCGCCCTCTCCTCCCCCCGATGCGCCCCCTCTTCCTGAAATCCCTCGCCGCACTGGTGTGGGCCGGAACCTTGGTCTCGGCCGACCCGGTCCCGTGGACCCTGACCGCTCCGCTGCCCCACGCGGTTCTCCAGCGGAACTCCTCGAATGCTGCCGAGGTCCCTGTGGCGGGCCAGTTCCCCCCGGAGGCGAAGGTGCGGGCTGGGGACGTGATCGAGGGACGCCTTGGCCCGAAGGAACGCTGGCAGTCCTGGTACGTGGTGGCCCCAGGGGAGGGTGGATTCCGGATCGAGGTCACGGTCCCGACCGGCGGGCCGTGGCCGATGGAACTGCGGATCCGACGCGATCGGGAGATCCTTGCGACGAGCACGATCCCGGTCGGCGTGGGAGAGGTGTTCGTGGTCGCCGGACAATCCAACTCGGCCAACCACGGATCGGAACGGCTCAGCCCGAACTCAGGCCGGGTATTCACCCGAGGCCCCAAGGGCTGGCAGGTGGCCACCGATCCGCAACCCGGCGCCAGCGGGGATGGCGGGAGCTTCCTTCCGGCCCTGGGGGACAACCTCGCCAAGGCCCTCGACGTCCCCATCGGCTTCATCGCCACCGGCAGCGGCGGCACCAGTGTCCGGGAATGGCTGCCGAAGGGCGTCCCCTTCGACCGCCCCCCCACCGTCATGGCCCGGGTCCACCGCTCGGGCGACGCCTGGGAATCCGATGGCGATCTCTTCAGGAACCTCGTTGAAAAGGTCCAGTCCGTCGGCCCACGCCAGTTCCGGGCGATCCTCTGGCATCAGGGGGAATCAGACGCCAACCAGGCGGATTCCAGTCGCACCCTGCCGGGAACCCAGTACGCGGCCTACCTGACCCGCCTCATCCGGGACACCCAGTCTGCCGCCGGCTGGCCGATGCCCTGGTTCGTGGCTCAGGTGAGCTATCACACGCCGGACGACCGTGGGTCCGAGGACATCCGCTCGGCCCAGGCCTCGCTCTGGCGTTCTGGCGTGGCGTTGCAGGGACCGGACACCGACGCATTGACCGAGCGCTGGCGGGATGGCGACGGCCGCGGGGTTCATTTCAACGGGGACGGTCTCCGCGAGCATGGCCGGCTCTGGGCGACAGCCCTGGTCCCGTGGATCCAATCCCTTCCTGGGACCCGGTCCAAGGCTCCCTCCAAACTCACAGTCCACCCTGCCGCCGGCTGGCCGGTCGTGCGCCCCGAGCAGAGGGCAGCCACAACCCAGATCAGGGACGCAAAGACCATGCGGCTGGGTCGGACCGAGACCTTCATGGCGGCCGGCCGACCCGCCTTTGCGATCCTGCCGGGGCTGCCGGGAAAAACCGTCCGCCCCGGTCAACCCTGGGTCTTCTACGCCCCGACGCTGTCGAACGTCCCGGACGAGGCCGAGCGCTGGATGCATGAGCGGTTTCTCGAGGCCGGCGTGGCCATCGCGGGTGTCGATGTCGGCGAGGCCTATGGCTGTCCGGAGGCGCATGCGGCCCAGGAGGCGCTGTACCGGGAGGTGCGGCGTCGATTTGGACTCTCCCGCAAGGCCTGCGTGCTCGGACGCAGCCGAGGGGGACTCATCGTGGCCAGTTGGACCGCGGCGCACCCCAACCACGTCTCTGGCCTCGCGGGCATCTATCCGGTGTTTGATGTCCGGAGCTATCCGGGTCTCGACCGTGCGGCAGGCTCCTACGGGCTCTCCCCGGACGCCTTGGCGGGCCGACTGGATGCGTTGAATCCCGTGGCACAAGCCCCCCGGATCGCCCAGGCGGGCATCCCTGCCCTGCTGATCCATGGGGATGTCGACACGGTCGTTCCCCTCGAACCGAATTCCGGGGCCTTTGTGTCCGGCTATGAATCGTCGGGGCATGGGAAGGATGTCCGACTGGTCGTCCTACCGGGTCAGGGTCACAACATGTTCGAGGGATTCTTCCAGTCTGAGGAGCTGGTCCGTTTCGTGATCGACCGCGCGCGGGCGGGAAGCGCGGCACGATAGGGATGGGGTCCCGCCCGTCCCCATCTCGATCCGCCACGCGTCACTCACCCGTGGAGGGAGACGGGGTCCTCGGACGCCCCAGACGAACCCGGCTTACCTCTCAGCTCCGTTAGTTAAAGGTTTGATGTGATTACTTTAATAGAGTCCTACCTTATTCAAGATCCGCCGACTGATCCGTAACGTCACGGGGGACTTCCACATCGACTTCACGGGGGGGAGAGAAGGTTCGTGCCTTTGTTCCCTTCGCGTCCTCGCCGCGCTGCGACAACGGCCCGTGCTCACCCTGAAATACCTGCGCGACGAAACTTTCCCCACCGCCACCAAAGCCATGCAGACTCTGGTCGCCGCTGCATCGCCCGCGAGCTGACCGGCAAGCGCCGCAACCGCATTTTCGTCTATGACGCCTACCTCAACGTCCTCAATGAAGGAGGTCAGCCGCTCACCTCTCAACCGAGTTGAGGGGTGAAGCGAATGACGTGTTGTGAAGCCCAACATTTAGGCTTTGCTCTTTGCTCTTTGCCCGCCGGGCGACGCACTGTTTCCGTCGAACGCGCATGAAACAGCGACCGGTCCTTGGATTCCTAGCAGCCCTCCTCCTCGTTCTGGGTTTCCTCTTCCGGGAGGTCCTGCTCCCTGGGATGGCGGGGTTCGCCAATGACGCCCCGCTCGGTCTCATGCAGGCCTACTCGGATGTCCGATGGGACTACTTCCTGCACGGCTCCTGGCTGCACAACGTCTGGGTCGGTGGACCGGCGCTCAACACGCTGCCCAACTTCTCCCACGGCCTCTACCTGCTGGGGGGCGCCCTCGTGTTCGCGAAGTTCGCCGCCGTGTTGTCGATGGCCTTCGCCGGGTGGGCTCTCTGGGTGTTCTGCCGACGACAGGGGTTCCATCCCGTCGCCTGCGCCCTTCCCGGGTTGGCCATGGCGCTCAATGGCAACTTCCTCTCGCACGCCACGTGGGGACTCGGGTCCCGGGCCGCCACCGTCGGCTTCGCCGCCCTCGCGCTCGCGGCGTCGACACCCCGTCCGGACACCCGGGGATCCCGGCTCTGGATGGGCTTCGCCCTCGCCGGATTCGCGACCGGGATGACCGTGATGGAGGGCGCCGACGTCGGGGCCTTCTTCAGCGTCCTGATCGCCGCCTATCTGGCCTTCAACGCCCTCATCGCCGAGGGATCGATCGGCCACCGGATTCTGGGCGCCGGGACCCGCCTCGCCCTCGTGGTGGTCTGCGCCGTCTGGATCTCCGCCCTGGCGCTGTCGTCGCTCGTGGGGACCCAGATCAAGGGCATCGCCGGCATGGGAGGAGACACCGCCTCGCGTCAGGAACGCTGGGAGTTCGTCACCGGCTGGAGCTTCCCCAAGCTCGAGGTGGTCCGCCTCGCCATCCCGGGGATCCTGGGTCTCCGCAGCATCTCGCCCGGGGAGGAGCTCTACTGGGGGAACGTCGGCAGCGACGGCTCCCCGCCCCGGTTCAACGGCGGCAGCGAATACGCGGGGGTGCTGGTCCTGCTCCTGGCCGGATGGGCCACCGCCCGGGCCCTCGCCAGGACCGGTCGGCAACCGTTCTCCGAGACGGAGCGGAAGCGGATCGGGTTCTGGGCCGTGGTCGCCGTCGTCTCACTCCTGCTCTCATTCGGACACTACGCGCCCTTCTACCAGCTCGTCTTCGCGCTGCCGTACTTCTCCACGATCCGGGTGCCGATGAAGCTCCTGCACCTGACCCACCTGTCGCTGCTGATCCTCTTCGCCTATGGGCTTGATGGACTCTGGCGGCTCTACGTCATCCCAGCCACCCAGGCCACCGGGGGACTGGGCGAACGGTTCCAGAGGGGATGGCGTGCCGCGATGGGGTTCGACCGCACCTGGGGATGGATCCTGGTGGGCATTGCAGCCTCGGCAGGACTCTTTGCCCTCTCCTACGCCTCCTACGAGCCCGCCCTGATCCGCCACCTCGCCAGCCTCGGCTTCACCGGCGGCGCCGGGCAGGCCATGGCGGCGTTCAGCATTCGGGAGGCCTTCTTCTTCGGCGCCTTCACCGTCGCCTCCTGCGGGGCCGTCGCGCTCGTCCTGTCCGGAGCCTGGTCGGGTCGCGCCGGCCTGGTCGCAGGCGCCGTGCTGGGCGGACTCCTCGTGCTGGATCTCGGACGGGCCATGGCCCCGTTCGTCCTGACCTTCAACCACCAGCGCCGCTACGAACCCAACGCGGTCACCGAGTTCCTGCGGCAGAAACACTGGGAACACCGCGTCGTGGCGCGCCCGCATCCCCAGATCCGCTCGACCCTCAGCGATGGACAGGACGGCACCTGGCCCGCGGTCCACAACCAGTGGCTCGAGAACCAGATGCCGTACAACCAGATCCAGACCCTCGACATCTGGCAGATGCCGCGTCAGCCGGAATACGACAAGGCCATGCTGGACGGCTTCCGCCCCACCCAGTCCAACGACCTCTCCATCGTCGGCCGCCTCTGGGACCTCACCAACGTCCGGTATGTCATCGGGTCGCGTGCCATCGGACCGGAACTGGACCGCCTCTTTGCCAAGGGCCAGCCCGTGTTCCGGCCGGCCTTCGGATTCGATCTCGCTCCCAAGCCGGGGGCCACGGCTGGGGGTGTCACCCTCGATGACATCACCGCGGTCCCGAATGCCAACGGCCAGTACGCGATCTTCGAGAACACCCGGGCCCTGCCGCGAGTCCGCCTGTTCACCCGCTGGGAGGTCGTCACCAACGACGTCGCCGCGGTCGAACGCCTCAAGGATCCCTCGTTGGATGTCGGCACGACGCTTGTCCTAGATACCCCGACGACGGCGGTCTCACCTGCGACGAATGCCCCCACCCCGAACGCCTCGATCCGGGAGTGGTCCCCTACCCGCATGACGATCGGCACCGAGTCGAC
>JBDLQQ010000095.1:0-5787 GCA_039800465.1 Verrucomicrobiota bacterium | reverse complement strand
CCGGGCGTCCTCGTCGAGATCCCCGAGCCGTTGGCCTGCGAGGATCACCTCGCCGCCCGACGGATGGTCCAGCCCGGCGCACAGGCCCAGGAGGGTCGTCTTACCGCTGCCGCTCGATCCGACAATCGCCAGGGTGTCGCCGGCGGCGAGATCGAACCCGACCTCCCGCAGGACGGTGAGCTCGGCCCCGGCAGTGCCGTAGGTCCGGGTGAGGTCCCGGGTGATGAGGATCGGATCGGTCACGACCGCGACGCTGCGGCAGCCTCGCGGATCGTCAATGCCGGGTTCTCGTCCCATCGCAGATCTGGCATCGGACTCGGCACGCCATTCGTCAACGGGAGCCCCGTGTCGTCTGGGGCCCAGACCAGACCTGGCACACTCCATCGTCCCCGGCCTGTGCTGAAGTCCCAATAATCCGCACTGCGGCGTCTCTGGGCATGGCCATCGAGGAACAGGATCTGGGCGCCGCGCTGGTGGAGGTTGGTGTGGACGTTGTTCGGACCGGCCACGGCGGCGAGGCGGCCGTTGTCGAAGAGCCAGACGGTCTCAGACGGGGAGGGGATGCTCGACAGGGTGACCTGGTTGCCACGTCCCGATCCGTTGACGTGCTGGTTGAGGCAATAGTGGAAGAGGTTGTTGGAATTGCTCCGCCGTCGGTTGGCGGGACAGATCCAGGGACTGTCGGGCAGTCGCACCCCGGGGTTGGTCCGCCATGGGCTGTCGCGGTAGGGCGGAATGCCCAGGACGCGGGGGAGATCAACGTACCAACCCTCCTCCGTGGATCTTCCGTTTGGGGCGCCGTCCTTGGGCAATCGATCGTCGTGGTCCGTCGTCCAGAGAAAGGTGGCGATGCCCCACTGGCGGAGGTTCCCGAGGCATCCGACCCCGGTGATCCGGGTCCGGGTCTTGGCCAGGGCGGGCAGGGTGAGGGCGGCGACGCTGGCCAGGATGGCGAGGACCGCGACGAGTTCGAGGAGGCTGAAGCCGGGGGCGGCACCTTCAGGCCGGGATGGGACAGTCATCGACCGCTCAGCCTGCCTGACGCGAAAGACCCTCCACCATCCCTAGAATTGGGGACGGTGGAGGGTCTTGGAACTCCCTGAGAAGGGAGCACTCTGGTTACTTCCGGACCGTGGTGTTCCTCGACAGCCACTTGGCGTCGACCAGGGAGTCCTTCGCGGGGACGTTCAAGGCGACCGCTCCGTTGTACTTCACGCCCGGCTTGATCGTGCTGCCGATCCAGCGATGGACCTCGGAGTGGCCATCGGCGAACGAGAGTCCCGCCGCGCCGTTGTGATAGGACGCGGGCATGTCGATGATGTTCCCTGATTTGTCGGCCTCCTCGACCATCTGAACGGCGAAGGCGGCGTCGTTGATGCTGTCGGAATGCTCATCCAGGAACACGAAGGTGTTCGCGGGATTCACGATGTCGGCGTCCTTGGCGTACAGGCGGTACTTGGTCGCGGGGAGCCAGCCACCGAAGTCGAAGACCTGGCTCATCGAGATGCTGCGGATGCGTGGGGTGAAGCGGGCCTTGGAGATCTGGCCGACGGCGGCCCGGTCCGCGGGGCACTTGTAGATGGAGAACGAGCCACCGCCGTACTTGAAGAGCGGTCCGTTGGTGATGAAGCGGTTGTTGGTGTTGTCCCGGCTGGTGAAGTCGAGGCTGCCATCGATCCAGATCACCCGGCGGTCCGACGCGGGCATGTTCAACGAGGCGACCAGCAGGTCGTTGAAATCCCCGGAGTAGAGCTTCCAGGCGAGCATGAGCTGCTTGCCGTTGTTCATGCAGGCGATGCCCTGGGCCTTGGTCTTCGCCTTGCCGAGCGCCGGCAGCAGCATCCCGGCGAGGATCGCGATGATGGCGATGACGACGAGCAGCTCGATCAGGGTGAACGCCGAGCGGGACTGGCGGGGCCGGGACGGGAGGGCGAAGTGGAGGTTCATGGGTGGATGACGTTGATCCGGTGACGAAGGGTGTGATGAGAGAACAATCCCTGGCCCCGGGGTGTCAACCCTGTGGACGTCACGATCCGTGACCGCATGGAGCGCTGGCAGCCGATGGGTCTGTGGTCTGATCTCCTGCCCGGGGTGTCGATCCTGGGTCCCGGGAAATGAAAAGTGCCGCAGACCGCTGCGGCACCTCTCTATTTCCAGTACGTGGGACGCGTCGGACTACCGGCGGGCCGTGGTGTTCTCCTGCATCCAGTACACGTCTGGCTGGGAGTTCTTGGCCGCCACGTTGAGGGCGACGCCGCCCGACATGTACTTGGTCGGCGGCTTGATGGTGGATCCCACCCAGCGGTGGATCTCCGAGTGGCCATCCGAGAACGCGAAGCCACAGGCCCCGTTGTGGGTGGAGGAGGGCATGTCGATGATCTGACCGCTGGTCCCGGTCGGGGCCTCCGCCCCGGTGCAGGCGTTGGCGAAGGCGGCGTCGTTGATGCTGTCAGGATGCTCGTCCACGAAGACCCAGGTCTTGGAGGGCGACACGACTTCGCTCTCCTTGGCATAGGTGCGCCAACGGGTCTGGTTGACGTTGTAGGCCTTGTCGAGCCACTCCCCGTTTCCGAAGACCTGGCTCATCGAGATGCTCCGGATCCGCGGGGTTCCCTTGAACCCCTTCAGCATTCCGACGGCCGAGCGATCGGCCGGGCACTTGTAGATCTGGAGAGAACCTCCGGAGAACCGGTAGAGCGGGCCGTTGGTGATGACGTTGATGTTGGTGTTGTTCCGGTTGCTGTAGTCGGTGATGTCCCCCTCGCACCAGTTCTGACGCCGGTAGGGGTTCGAGGCCAGATTCTGTGCGGCCGGGGTCACGTCGTTGTTCTCGGACGCATACAGCTTCCAGGCCAGCATCAGCTGCTTGCCGTTGTTCATGCAGGTGATGCCCTGGGCCTTCGACTTCGCCTTCCCGAGGGCGGGGAGCAACATGCCGGCCAGGATGGCGATGATGGCGATCACCACCAGAAGCTCGATCAGGGTGAAACCGGACTTGGCGGCGGTACCGCGTAGGAAGGGGAGTTCGGAACGTTTCATGGGGACAGTGTTGTTGTACCCATACAGTTTGTAACGGCGGGGGGGTTGTCAATCCGGCGCCGTGCTCGGTGCGGCCCATCACTTCTGGCGGTCGGGTCGACCGCCGACCCGTTGAGACCTCCGAGCGGCCCGTTTTCATCGTTTCCAGCAGTCGTTTTTCAAATAGGATTCTGGAGGGTGGAAGGGGACCCCTGACGTGACCTGTTGCATGAAGACCTATTCAAACCCTCGATCCCGGTCCCAGATGGGGAAGGATCTGGGGATCGCCACCTTGTTTTTCGGGGCATCCCGAGGAGTTCTCCTCCTCGTGACGCTCCTCCTTGTCGGAATGTCTCCCGGAAGGGTTGCCGCCCAGGTCCCTGTGGAGGCGGCGCGGGTCCGGTCGATCGAGGTCGCGGACACGGGGCTGAACGTCGTGGTGGCTGTGCCGGCCGGGCAGCGGCGGATCACCCTGGAGACCCGATCCCGGCTCCCTCGAGGTGCCTGGACTCCCCGCGAGGTCCGTTGGACCCAATTCACGACCGCCTCCGAGATCGTGTTCCGTATCCCCGCCCTCGAGGGCGCCGAGCTGATCCGGGTCCGGGATGAAGCCGATACCGAACTGGCCGTCCCGAGGCGCTTCTTCGAGGGGACATCGGTCTTCAAGCCGGGTCGCACAGCAGGGGGCGGTGGGGTCACCACCCTAGGGCCCGGCGGCGTCAACGCGGGGGTCTTGGACGGCGTGGGCAATCGCGAGTCAACCGGAGTGGATTCCGGTGCCACGCCAGTGGTCGAGTCGGACATCTGGAAACTCGATGGCCGGACGGCCTACTTCTTCAACGCCCAGCGGGGTCTGCAGGTCATCGACCTCTCCGACCTCGACCAGCCCCGCATCACCGGCTTCCTGCCCATCGCGGTCTGGGGCGAACAGTTGTACCGGCTTCCAGGAGCCTCCGGTCCGTCCGTCTGGCTCGCCCTCCTCGCCCAGCAGGGCTGCGCCGGGCAGGGGAGCGAGGTCCTGCTCGTCGAAGTGGTCGCCGGCAAGCCGTCCCTCCGGGGACGCCTCCCCGTCCGGGGTCAAATCGCGGAGTCGCGCCTCGTCGGATCCGTCCTGCACGTCGTGAGCTCCGAATGGCTCCAGGACACGGTCCAGCCCCTCCAGGACCCGACCACTGGCCAGGCCCTGGACACCTGGGAATGCCACACCTTCGTGTCGACGATCGATCTTGCTGATCCTGCACAACCGATGGTGGCGCCCGAGGTGGACCTCTGGGCGATCCCTGGGGCGATCCAGGCCACCGACCGGTTCCTGTTCGTCGCCACCACGGGGAGCCGTGTGCCGCGTCCCCAGGAGCGCCTCGCCGAGTGGGTCGTGGCCGGCAATCGGGGCGTGGTGGTCTTCGACCTGAGGAAAGGCCGACTCGACCAGGGGCCGGCGGGCTACTTCCGCACTCAGGGCCGCGTGTCCAACAAGTTCAACATCGGCGTCTTCGGTCCCGAGGAGGCCTCCCTGGCGGTCGTCTCGCAGGTTGACGGGGAAGGTCGACTCGTCCCCGGTGATCCGGCGGTGGGTGGGGGGCAGGTCTGGGAGTGGACGCCCTCCCGGACGGTGCTGGAGACGTACTCGTTGACCGAGCTCACCCATCGCGCGCCTGTCGGGCAAATCACGCTCGTGAAGAACGAGTCCCTGTTCGGCACCCGCTTCTCGGGGGACCGGGCCTACATCGTCACCTTCCGGGTCGTCGACCCGCTCTGGATTGTCGACCTCCGGGATCCCGCCCGGCCTGAGATCCGGGGTGAGCTGGAGATTCCAGGCTATTCCACCTACCTCCAGCCGCTGGCCAACAACACCCGGCTGCTGACCCTGGGCGTCGATGGCAGCCGCACCGCGGTCCAGCTGTTCGATGTCGCCGATCCCGGCAAACCCGCGCTGTTGAGCAAGACGGTTTTGGGTGAGGGGTGGTCCTGGACCGAGGGCAATGTCGACGAGAAGGCCTTCCAGGTGTTCCCGGAGGCCGGGCTGATCCTCGTCCCCTGGCAGGGGCAGCGTGGGGCCGATCCGGTGGGATCATGGTTCCGCGGTGTCCAGCTGATCGATCTGGATCTTACAAAGGGTCAGCTCAAGGCCCGCGGCGTCATCGACCATGCGATGCAGGCGCGGCGGGCGACGCTGATCGACTCCCGGGTCGTCTCCCTGTCCTCCCAGGAACTCCTGAGCGTCGAGGCGGTGGATCGCGATCATCCCAAGATCCGTGCGGAACTCCCGCTCTCGCGCCGGGTCGACCGGGTCTTCCTCAAGGGAGACCGTCTGGTCCAGGTGGGACAGGGCAGCGATCGCCCCGCGCTGTTGACCCTCACATCTACAAAGGCGACCGAGGTCCCGATCGCGGGTCTGGAGCTCGACCCCCTGCCAATCCTGGGTGTCGATCTCCGCGGGGATCGGCTGGTCCTGCTGCAGGGACGTCCGGAGACGTGGAAGTCGGAGAAGATCCTGGTCACCAACCCCGTGGTCCGGCCGATCCTCGATCCGCCGTTCCGGGTCACCAACTGGGTGGTCGAGCCCCAGTGGACGGATGTCCGCGTTCCCGGCGAGCTGGTGTTCCATGTCCTCGACGTGGTGGACGAGGGGTTCAAACCGCGTTCCCGGGTGGTCTGGCCCCAGACCAACCTGTTCACCGGCGAGGCGTTGTCGGCGCTCTGGATTCGTCCCGACCTGATGGTCTGGACCGAATCCGGATCCACGCCGGGTTGGGGTGGGGGGGACTGGGT
>JBDLQQ010000094.1:0-4695 GCA_039800465.1 Verrucomicrobiota bacterium | reverse complement strand
GTTGGATTGGGCGACCGCTAAGGGTTGGCAGAGAGGTCTTGCTTGCGGCGGGGTGCGGTCGCTCTTTTCAGTTGGCCCTGCCGCTGATCTGAGCGTGTTGGTGAACGCGTGAACGACCTCGTCACCGGGGGGTGGTCGAAAGACCACCCCCCAATCTTTTTCCAGCGAGGCCAATCCGGAACGGGATCCACTCGGTGATGTGGCGTCACGGAGGGGGAAAATGAGGTAAGGTTGGGAGCGTGGGACGTTCCCGGTGATCAGGACGCCGCCGGACCGGGCAGGGCACGGCAACATCCACTGCGCCGTCGACTTTGACCTGCGTCCTCCCGCAATCCACGCCTCGACGCTCCCCACGGGGATCGACATCCTCCGCCGGTGGTCTCCCGGAATCCCAGTCCGACCCCAGGGGTGGCGCTCGTGGCGCTCGGTCTCAGTCTGTTGAGGGCAGGTTTGGACCCCGTTGCGGCTGCCCAGATCACGCCGCTCGCCCCGCGTCCTGCCACCGGATCGCCCGGTTTCACCCGGATCGAGGCCGCTGCCGCAGGAGTCCACGTCACCAACTCGGTCCCGGCCGACCGCTACCTCACCAACCAGATCTATCTCAATGGCTCTGGCATCGCCCTCGGGGATGTCACCGGCGACCGCCTGCCGGATCTCCTGTTCGCCGCGCCCTCGGGCCAGACCGCCCTCTTCAGGAACCTGGGTGGATGGAAGTTCCAGTCCCAGCCCGACAGCCTGCCCGCCCTCGTGCGTGGACTCGATGGCTCCGGCGTCCTTCTCGCCGATCTGGACGGTGACGGCGACCTCGATGTGGTCCTGAACACGGTGGGACAGGGGACCCACGTCTGGTGGAACCAGGGACAGGGAACCTTCACCGTCGGGCCGGTCCTCAACCAGGGCCACGCCGGGACCAGCCTCGCCGCCGCCGATGCCGACGGGGATGGGGATCTTGACCTGTACACCGCCAACTACCGGCCCACCACGATCCGCGACGATCCCGGCGGCAAGTTCACCATCCGCCCCGAAGCCACCGGCCATCGGGTGGTCTCCTACAATGGTCGCCCCACCTCGGATCCCGACCTCGTCGGCCGATTCGTGGTCGGTCCCTCCGGCGTGAAGGAGACCGGCGAACCCGACGCCCTCTTCCTCAACGAGGGGCAGGGGCGTTTCCGTGCGGTGTCGTGGACCGAGGGGGTGTTCCTCGACGACGCCGGCAAGCCTCTCGTGGCGCCGCCCTATGATTGGGGACTGAGTGTGCTGTTCCGGGATCTCACCGGGGACGGCCGTCCCGATCTCTACGTCTGCAACGACTTCGAGTCGCCGGACCGGTTCTGGATCAACGAGACCGTCCCGGGTGGCCCTGTGCGGTTCCGGGCGGCACCGCTCCGGGCCCTCCGCCATACGTCGGCGTTCTCCATGGGAGCGGACGCCGCCGACGTGGACCGCGATGGCATCGATGACTTCCTGGTCCTCGACATGCTCAGCCGCCAGCACAGCGACCGCAACCGGCAGGCCGACAACCTGCCCCCCAGCCGCCACAGCCCGGGTCTTCCGGAGGAACGGAACCAGTTCTCACAGAACACCCTGTTCCTCGGACGCGGCGACGGCACGTTCGCCGAGATCGCCCGCTTTGCCGGTGTCGCTGCGAGCGAGTGGTCCTGGACGCCCCTGTTCCTGGATGTCGACCTCGATGGCTGGGAGGACCTGCTGATCTCCAACGGCCACGAGCTCGACATGATGGATGCCGACATCATCGAGCAGTCGGAACGTCTCAAGGCGCAGAAGGCGCGATCCACGAACCGGGAACTCCTGGACCTCCGGAAGATGTTCGCCCGCCTTGCCACCCCCAACGCCGCCTTCCGGAATCACGGAAACCTGGCCTTCACCGACGTCTCCACGACGTGGCGGTTCGACACCGAATCGGTCACCCACGGCATGGCGCTCGCCGACCTCGATGACGACGGGGACCTTGATGTCGTCCAGAACAACCTCAACGCCCCGCCCACACTTCTCCGGAACGACGCCTCGGCGCCCCGCCTTGCCATCCGGGCCTCGGCGCAGGGGGCCAACCGCCAGGCGGTCGGCGCCCGGATCCGCGTCGAGGGTGGTCCAGTACCAGTCCAGACCCAGGTGATCCTCGCCGGGGGACGCTACCTGAGCAGCGATCAACCGATCCGGACCTTCGCCGCGAAACCGGGGGCCCAGCATACCGTCGAGATCCGCTGGCCTTCCGGTCGCCTCCAGGTGGTCTCGAATGTCCCGCCCGATTCCCTCGTGGAGATCACCGAAACCCCGGAGGATTCCAAGGCGCCGGCACCCGAGGCATCCCCGAAGCCGTGGATGGAGGACCTTTCGGCGCGCCTCAACCATGTGGCGATGCAGTCGGCCTTCGACGATTTCGCCCGTCAACGGCTTCTACCCTGGAGCTCCGCGTATCCGTCACCGGGAATCACCTGGGCGGACCTCGATGGAGAGGCGCCCGAGGAACTCGTCGTCGGCGCCGGGGCGGGAGGGGTTCCGGCGGTCTTCAGCGTGGAGGGGGCCGGGTTCCGACGCTGGACCAACGGCGCTCTCCAGCGCCCCCTCGCTCGGGACCTCACGACTCTGCTGCCGGCTGGGACGACTCTGCTGGCGGGCTCGAGCAACTACCGGGACGGCCGCACGAATGGCGGTGTCCTCCGCATCTACGCTCTCGATCAGGACGCCTCGGGCGAGAGCCTCCTCGGCCAGGCGACCTCGGTGGGACCGCTGGTCTCGGCCGACTTCGACGGCGACGGAGCTTTGGAGGTCTTTGTCGGAGGACGTGCGAAGGCTGGACGCTATCCGGAAGCCGTCCCGTCGCTGCTCCTCAAGTCCGAAGGGGGTCGGTTCTCGGTCCAGCAACGATTCCCGGAACTGGGGATCGTGAACGGAGCGGTCGCGGCGGATCTTGATGGCGATGGCTGGACCGACCTTGTCGCCGTGGAGGAATGGGGCGGGATCCGCTTCCTCAAGAACCAGAGGGGACGTCTCGCTCCGTGGGATCCGTCGCTGGCGGTGGGACTCGAGGTCCGCGAATCCGGACCGTCCCTCGGGGGTTCCCGAACCCTCCCGGCGTCGATGTTCACCGGATGGTGGACCTCGGTCGCCACGGGGGACTTCGACGGCGATGGCCGGCTCGATCTCGTCGTGGGCAATCGGGGCTGGAACTGGTTCCCCGTGCCGAGGGCCCCGGTTCTCGGTACCGCAGGCCCGGCCGATCGACGACGACTCCAGTTCGGCGACTTCACCGGGCAGGGGCAGGTGGACCTCCTCGAGTCGTATCCGGACCCTTCCAATGTGGAGCTATGGCTGCCGATCCGACGGGCTGACGTCCTGTTCGGGGCGTTGGCCGGCAAGCTCCCACGGTTGCAGGAGGTGTTCCCCACCCGCGCGGCGTTCGGGAAGGCCACGATTCCAGATCTCCTGAAGGCACTTCAGGTCTCCGGACCGGTCTCGACCCGCGACGCCGTCTGGTTCGCGCCTGCGGTGCTCCTGAACCGTGGAGACCACTGGCGACTCTTCCCATTGCCACGCGAGGCCTCCATGGCCCCGGTCTGGGGGCTTTCAGTCGCGGACTTCGACGGCGACGGGGCCCAGGACCTCCTGATGGCCCAGAACTTCCTGCCCGTGCGACCGGACGAGACACCTCAGGATGCAGGCTGTGGCCTCATGCTGCGGGGTGACGGCGCTGGGAACTTCAAGGCGGTGTCCGCCCGCGAGAGCGGGATCCGGGTGTGGGGCGACGCCCGCGGGTCGGCGATCGGGGACTTCGACCGGGATGGTCGACCCGATATCGCCGTCGCCCAGAACTCCGGTCCCACCGCGCTCTTCCACAACCTGCGCGCCAAGCCCGGGCTCCGTGTCGTGCTCAAGGGGCCCGAGGGCAACGCGACCGGCGTGGGCGTCCAGCTTCGACCCCGTACCGCCCAGGCGCCCGGACCGGTCCAGGAGGTCCAGGCCGGCACCGGGTGGATGTCGGTCGACAGCCCTGTCCGGATCCTCACCGCACCCGAACCCATCGTGTCGGTCGAGGTCCGCTGGCCCGGGACCCCCGCGAAGACGATCCCGGTCCCAGCAGGTGCCATGGAGGTTGAGGTGGATCCCTCCGGAACCCTGAAGGTCGTTCGATGAGCCTCCTTTCATTCTGTCGACCTGGGCGCACTGAAAAGGGCCGATGGGCCTGGGGCGCCGTCTTACTCCTCATCGCCATGGCGGCCCCTCGCGGCCTTGTCTGTGCCGCAGAACCCGCCTGGCAGAAGGCGGAGGGGTACCGGTGGAGTCGGGTCCAGCCCCAGGGCATCGGTCGCCCAGGATTCACCCTGCTGACCAACGCCGCACTGGGCATCATGTTCACCAACGCGGTCCAGGAGGATCGGACGATCACCAACCGCAACCTCGGCTCCGGCTCCGGCGTCGCCCTGGGGGATGTGGATGGCGATGGTTGGTGCGACATCTTCCTCTGTGGCATCGACGTCTCCCCACGGCTCTACCGGAATCGCGGAGGGTGGCGTTTCGAGGAGGTCACCCGGGAGCGCTTCGCGGTCGATCCCGGGTCGGGCCCGGGGAGCGATGCCACCGGGACGGCCTTCGCCGACATCGATGGCGATGGGGACCTCGACCTCCTGGTGAATGGATTTGGACGGGGGACCCGGCTCTGGCTGAACGATGGCAAGG
>JBDLQQ010000093.1:0-6010 GCA_039800465.1 Verrucomicrobiota bacterium | reverse complement strand
GTTCCTGGTCGGCATCATCACCGGCACCTTCTCCTCCATCTACATCGCCAGTGCGCTGGTGTTCTGGTGGCACAAGGGGCAGCGCCCGGCATTGGGCGAGGGCGTGGTGCCCGTCGGCCCTGCGGATGAGGTGAAGGTCTAGAATCGGGGCTTCGGGGACGGGATCAGATCTCCAGGACCTTCTCGAACTGGGTGAGGTTCTCGGGATCCCCCTCAGTGACTCGGATGACGTCCGCGAGTCGGACCCCCCCGGTCCCTGGATAGTACAACCCGGGGTGGACGGTGACCACGTGTCCGGGTTGGAGGACGTCCCGGGAGGTCCCATGGAGGGTCGGGATCTCTGCCGCCTCAAGGCCGATGCCGTTCCCGGTGGCCTGTAGGAATCCAGAGGGATGGCGCCCTGAGACCCGCGTCCGGAATCCCTCGGAAAGAAAGAACCGACGGAGCCTCTCGTGGATCGGCCGCACCGGTTGATCCGGTCGGAGGCTCGTCAAGGCGATCTCCTGCGCCCTGCGCACGGTCTCATACTGCTGGCGGAGCGCCTCCGGGGCATGCCCCCGGACGACAGTACGTGCGAGTCGACCATGGTATCCGGTCCGGACGGATCGGGCGCGGATGTCGATCAGGATTGGGGACTGTGCGAGGAGAGGTCCGGTCCCGGGACCCTCTGGGTCACAGGTCTGGATTCCACCGGCAACGAGGGTGTGTTGTGGGATCCCACCCGCCTGGGTCACGCCGGTGTCGATGATGGCCCGGAGCTTCTCGCAGGTGAGGGGCCCCCCGTGGAGGATCAATTGTCGTCCAGGACCGATCTTGGCACGTCGCAGGGCGTGGAGCCCCTCGGACATCCCGACCTCTGCCATGCCCATGGCGGCAACGATCTTCCGGACCTCGACCGGGGTCTTGAACTCCCGTTCCCGGAAGAAGTGTCCGTCCCTGACCTTCACCCGGATCCCCAGCTTCCTGAGTTGTTTGGCGAACCCGGCCGGAAACAGATGGGGCACGCTGAGCTTGCGGACCCGGTGCTCCTTGCAGAGGAGGAAGGCGACCTGGGCAAGTCCAGGACTGACCATGCCGGATCGCTCGGCCTTTCGAAGGTACCGGGATACCGAGTCGATCCGTCCCACAGGAGACTCGGATCGGGCACGGGCGACATCGCCATCGGCCATCAGGGCGATGGATCGCCCCCCCGTCCTGAGGAAGACCGCCCGTTCCGACACCGACACGCCCAGCGCAAACCGCATGTCGGCATCCGTCTCGCTGTCGGCGATGATGAGCAGACTCGGGTGCTTCATGGGGAGGGAACCAGATTGGGCTTCGGATCGGGCCGGGGGTCAAACCCGGAGACGGCATCGGCGTCCATCCAGGGCAGGGATCTGGCTGGTCCGGATCCGGGGCGGTTTCCAGGTGCTGCGGTATCTCAGGGGTTGCTGTCGGGGGGGAGCGGCTTGCCCGGGGGGATTTCGGCTTCCGATCGCTCCGCAGGCTGCCGGGAGAGTTCGAGGCCGCGCTCCTTGAGGGTCTTTTCCAGGCGTTTCCGGATCACCGAGTGTGCCGCATTGGTGACGGTGGACAGGTTCTGGGAGGCTTCCTCAAGGCGTCCGAGCCGGATGTTCCAGCGGGCGAAGTGGAGCTGGACCCCCTCTCGATCCACGTCGTTCGGGGTGAGGGCGAGGGCGTTGGTCCAGGCCTTCATGGCCGTGGTCGCCAATTCGAGTTCCGCCCGGGCGGTGTCGACGGCGTTGGTGCTCCGAGGCAGACGCCAGCCGTAGTAGGTCTGGGCGACATCGGCGGCGAGCTGGAAGTTGTTGGGGTCGAGCGCGATCGCCCTCTGGTACAGCCCAAAGGCCTTCTGGAAGACCTCCTGCTCGTCGCATTTGAAATGGTTGGTGGCGTCACGACGGAACATGAAGACGAGCGTACCGTAGTTGTGGAGGTAGACGGGCTCGACGGGGTTGAGCCGGATGGCCTCCTCGAACATCGGGAACGACTTCTCCACCGGGCCCGAGTGGGCGTAGGCGTTGGCAAGGTTGTTCCACGCAGCGGGATTCCGAGGGTCCAGACGGCGGGCCTGTTCCCAGCTCTCGATGGCCGCCGGCTCGTCGCCATAGGCATTGAGGAAGCTTCCGAAGGCCAGATGCGCGGTTGAATTCGTCGGATGGGCGGCGAGGAACTCCCGGTAGCGTTTCCGGACGGGTTCGATCCGCTGCTGGATCCGTCCCCGGAGGGTGGATGCCGCCAGCTGGGCTGCCGGATCCCCCTCGGGTTCGGCCTCCTCGATCCACCGGTCGATCTCCTCCTGCGCGGCGTCGTCGGCATCGAGAATCATCTGGAGCTCCCTGGCCACCGGATCGTTGGTGCGCGACTGGAGTACGGTCAGCCCGGTCTTTTCCAGGACCAGATTGGTCAGGGCCGCCGGTGGATTGGTGGCCAGCAGGACGGTCAGGGCACCAACCAGCACATCGCTCATATCCGGGAGGCTACGGTCATCGGGGGCCCCCGACAACGTCGGCGGTGCGTCGGCGGTGCGTTGGCTGTGGTCAGGGATTCCTGTGCTCCTGGAGATTCTTGAAACCTGTCCGACTTGGCGGTCCTCTAGGCAAGAGTGGCATCATCCGGAATCAGTTCCGAGGCAGGTTTATCCTCTGGTCGAGGAGATGCCGCCGGGCCGCAGGATGCCTCTTTCCCCGAGGGGGGGTCGGTATCCGGGGGGTGCCCGGAGTCCGATGCCGAGATTGTCGCCTTGGTTCGGGGGGGACAGGTTGAGCGGTTCGAGGACCTGGTCCGCCGTCATCAGCCTCGGGTGTTCGCCACGGCCCGCCGTCATGCCCGCCTCGAACGGGAGGTGCAGGACATCGTCCAGGAGGTCTTCGTGAAGGCCTACCACAAGCTCGATACCTGGAGGGGGGAGGCTCCCTTCGAGCATTGGCTGATGCGTCTCGCGGTGAGGACCTGTTACGACCATCTCCGGAGCCATCAGCGGAATCGGGAGGACTCCTCGGGTGGGGAGCAGGAGCTGGACCTCTTGGCGACGGGCGCGGAGATCAGGCCGGCGCAGGGGATCTCCACCGATGCCGCGGCGGCGAAGGCCCTGGTGGATGCGGTCCTCGACCGTCTGCCGCCGGCCCATCGGCTGGTTCTGACACTGTTGGAGCTGGAGGAGCGGAGCGTCCGGGAGATCGCGGACCTCACCGGCTGGTCCGTCCCCCTGGTCAAGGTCCGGGCCTTTCGTGCACGGGCCGCCTTCCGTGCCCAGTTGGGCCGGATGCAGAGTTCAAAGTACCTGTAACCGTTCTGGCGATACCGACGTCGAGATCCATGGAATCCTACCGATGATCCCTGAATCCAAGATCCAAGAAGTGTGGGCAGCGGCCCGCCGTGCTCCGTCTTCGGTGCGGGTTCCCTACGCCTTCGAGCACCGGGTGATGGCGGCAGTCCGGAAGTCCACTGTCCGCGAGACCGCAGGGTCTGCCGTTGCCGGGCTCTGGAAGGCCGCACTCGTCAGCGTCGCGGTGGCCGTGCTGTCCACCGGACTTGATCTTGCGGTGCAGGACCCTGTCGGGGAGGCCGACGTCGAGGACACGCTCGAGTTGGCGCTCCTCCCCGTCGAAGAGGTCGAATCGGAACTCTGACCATGAACAAAGGACTGCGAATCGCGCTGGTCACCACGGTGATCTTCTCCTCTGGGCTTGCGGCCGGCCACTCGTTGTCCGGGCTGCGGGCGAAGGCCATCGGCCGTCAGAGCCACTCCCGGGTCGACGGTGAACGTCGTGGCGGTCCGGCATCCCAAGCGCCCGGTCCCATGGGTCAGCGTCTGGAGTTCCTGCGACGGGCTCAGCAGGAGCTCGATCTCAACCGCGACCAGCGGGCCCGGGTGGAAGCACATCTCGATGAAAGTCGGGAGAGGATCCGGAAGCTCTGGGAGCCCGTCACCCCTCAGGTCCGGGCGGAGACCGAGGCTTTGAAGGGCAGGATCCGGGCGGAGTTGACCCCGGATCAGATCGACCGCTTCGATCGGCTGGTCAAGAACCGGAACCGGCGGGGTGATCGCGGTGAGGCCCGGGATCGGCGCGGGGGACCGGATCCGGATCGCGGTCCACGTCCTGGCGGCGAGGCCCATCGGGCACCGGACCGCTGATCCGATCGGCAGTGGAGGATCAACTGGGGGATGGGTGCGCCCGCGGCACGGAAGGACCGCAGGCATCCCTGAGGGTGCGTTCTCCCGATTCAGGGGACGCCGCTTTGCGGATTGTCTCGGTACAAAAAAACGGGCCGGACTTGCGTCCGGCCCGTCTGTGTTGAGTCAGCCTCCGATCAGTTGGCAGCGCGGAAGTACCGTCCGCCGACGAGGTTCGCCTTCGGCAGGACCAGCGGGCTGGTCGCACCCAAGACGGGCAGGAACGTGCCGTTGATCGAGTCGGCCTGCTGGAGCGCACCGGTGAAGGTGATCACCACGTTGCCGTTGGAGTCCGACTTGACCGAGATGCTGGCCGGGGCAGCCGGGGCAGCCACCAGCAGCGGGAGGCCGCTGGCGTTGGGGCCACCGAGGGCCTCCATCTGCTCCCGGGTGAGTGCACCGGCGCGGATCTGGACGCTGCTGACCCACATCTCACGGCGCTCGTCCTGATCGCCATCGGCGAACAGGAGGGCCGTCGGGCCCATCGAGCGGCGGGGGTTGTCGAGGCTCTGGTTGGCGGTCCAGTTGTCCTGGAAGATGCCGTCCACGACCTTCACGACGACCGGCGGGGTGGCGGCCATGTCATAGGCGGCGCAGACGCGGTGCCAGGCCCCGGCCGTGAACTGGCCGGTACCGTTGTAGCCACCGCCACCTTGGCCGAAGTTGTTGCCCTGCCAGAACAGGTCGCCGTCATCGGTGTTGTTCGGCGAGCTGACCTGCCAGAGGGAGGCCGCGCCCGGACCGGTCTCGGCCACGAACACGTCCATGAGCAGGGTGTACTGGTTGACGCGGGTGCCGCCGCCGTTCGGGGCGATGCGGTGGGTCACCACGTAGCCGATCTGCCGGCTGAGGGTGCCCGGAACGCGCATGACCGCGACTTCCTTCTCCTGGCCCGCCGCACCGATGCCGGGGATGCCGAACGTGGTGGTCGTGCCGAAGGCAGTCTTGTCATCCGTCGAACCCTGAGGGCCGTCGAAGGCCGGGTCGAGGTAGGCGAGGTTCGAGCCCACGGAGGCACCGAGGTCACCGAACTCGAAGTCCCACTGTCCGGTGACCGTGCTGGAGGGCAGGGTGACCGGGATGCCGTCGGCGGTAGCGCCGCCCAGGAGGGCGCACTCCACGTCGCTGAGGCGGCCGGAACGCATCTGCACGGAACGGACGAACATCTCACGACGCTCGTCCTGGTCGCCGTCGGCGAACAGGATTCCGTACTCGCCCATCGAGCGGCGGGGATTGTCGAGACCCTGGTTGGCGGTCCAGTCATCCTGCTTGATGCCGTCGACGTACTTCACGACGACGGGCGGGGTGGCGGCCATGTCGTAGGCGGCCACAACGCGGTGCCATTTGCCGGCGGTGAAGGTGCCGCGGCCGTTGTAGCCGCCGCCGCCCTGGCCGAAGTTGTTACCCTGCCAGAACAGGTCGCCGTCGTCGGTGTTGTTCGGGGAGCTGACCTGCCAGAGGGAGGCCGCGCCCGGACCGGTCTCAGCGACGTACACGTCCATGATCAGGGTGTACTGATTGACGCGGGTGCCGCCTCCGTTCGGGGCGATGCGCGAGTAGAGCTTGTACCCGAGTTCGCGCTTCAGCGTGCCGGGGACGCGCATGACCTTGGTCTCAACGCCACCGGGACCAGCGATGCTGAGCTCCGTGGTCGTTCCGAAGGCGGTCTTGTCCTCCGCGGTGCCGGTCGGGCCGTCAAAGGCCGGATCGAGGTACTGGAGGTTGGCACCGATGCTGGCGCCGAGGTCGCCGTACTGGAAGTCCCACTGGCCGGTGACGTTGGCGCTCGCGAGCTTCTGGGGGATGCCTTCGGAGGAGGGGCCGCCGAGGAGG
>JBDLQQ010000092.1:0-12546 GCA_039800465.1 Verrucomicrobiota bacterium | reverse complement strand
GATCTGCTCGACCCGGGACGCAATCTGCGTCTGAGGATCACCGCCCAGTCGGTCGAACTCGCCTCCGAGAAGGGCTGGGGACACCTCTACAGCGGACACTGGTCCAATCCACAGGCCAACGGTGGATCCAAGGAATAACAGGGCTACGGCCCACCCGGAACGGCATTCCCCGCGGGAGACTCCAGATACAAGCGGACCCTCTCCGTCACCACGCGATGCGGCGTTTCATCAGAACGCGGCGCTGGGGGCATTGCGGTCCGGGCGGTGACCCGGCAGGACGGGTGCACGGGCACCTACCTTACCCTGCCCTTGCTCCGGGGAGCCACCCACGCACGGAGGTCCCGACGCGTGCCCGGCAGGCGAGGGTTCGGACAATTGTAACAGAGTCCAGACAGCCCGACCGGTGATCCAGGGTTGCCGGGACCCAAGATCCTGTCAGGAAATAGACATCCTCCTCGCGCCATGAGTCCGTCCAACACCTCCACCCGGATCCGCAGGCCGTTGTTCGGCGTGATTGCCTCGGCCCTGTTGGCCTCCACGCTCCAGCCTGCCGACGCCCTCGCGCAGTCCTACTCCTTCGACAGCGGCAATGACCAGGGCTGGACTCGCTACGAGCCGCTGAAACCCTTCGGGATCGGCGCCATCTTCTCCTTCCCCAACGGCGCCTATCGGATCCAGATGAACCCCACGCCGAACCCCGCCACGTTCGGACCAGCCCGTGCCGGTTCGTTCTTCCCGGCCAAGACCTTCGAACGGGTCCAGGTGGAGACCGATGTGTTCGGCTGGGACGACTCCCAGGTCCAGTCGTTCGGCGTCGTGGCCCGGGCCGACAACCTCGGTCCCGGTACCACCACCGGCTACACCTTCAACTACAACCCGCGCTCGGGATTCCATCAGATCACCCTCGTCACCGACGAACTCCCCGTCGCCCAGGTGAATGAGTCCCTGTTCCGGCTCCGCGCCACCGACCGCTATCGGATGGTCCTCACCGCGGCAGGCACGAACTTCGTGGGACACGTCTTCGCCAGCACGAACCTGACCGTGCCGATCCATTCGGTTGCTGGACGCGACTCCACCCATGTATCGGGACGCACTGGCCTGTTCGCCTTCGGGATCGAGGCGGAGAGCCGGCTCGATGCCCGGTTCGACAACTTCGCCGTCTCGGTCCCCGGCAGACTGCGCGCCGCGTTCCTCGACGCCGCCCCGGCATCCGGCGAGGTCTTCACGGAACCCGCCGCGAGCGTCGTGGTCCGGCTCGCCCACCTGGAAACGTTGGTCCAAATCGCCAGCATCCGGCTGGAGATCGACGGCGCCTCCGCCCCGTTCGATGTGGTCGACCTGGACCCGATCCTGATCCTGACCCACACGCCCAACAGCCCACTGGACCCGTCGAAACCCCACACTGGAACGATCCGATTCACGGACGAGGACGGGGAGCGAACGGTGTCGTGGTCGTTCGGTGCGCCGGTGTCCGGTCCCACGCTGCTCGTCGCGACAGGTCTCGACGGCCCCTTCGCGGCGGATACGACGGCGACCCTCGATGCCGCGACCGGGACCTTCACCCTCCCGATCCCCAACGGAACTCGGTTCTATCGGCTCTCGGGTCCCGGAAGTCCCGTCATCTCCTCCGTCGACAGGACCGGGAACGTCTTCCGGCTGGGATTCCGCTGAGTCGGGCTCCGCACTGGGAGCCCATCGCAACCTCAGGGAGCGGTCCGGGAATCCTCCACCAGCGGCTCTTGCGGCGAGGGCATGTCGCCCTCGGAGGTGGGTGCTGACGGGGAGGGCGCTGCGGGCTCCCTGGAGGACTTCGGCTTGGGCAGGTCACCGGGGGCCAGCTCCTCGGGCAGGACCACGATGGCGATCCTGCGGTTCCGAGCACGCCCCTCGGGGGAGTCGTTTGGGGCCAGGGGATGGAATTCCCCGCAGCCGACGGCGTTCAGCCGACGCGGATCCACCCCGGCCTTGTCGACCAGGAACCGGACCGCGGAGACCGCACGGCCAGCCGACAGCGCCCAGTTGTCGGTAAACCCGTCGGGAGTCCGGTTGCGGATCGGGACGTTGTCGGTGTGCCCCACGACCTGCAGGGCGCGTCCGGGGAACCGGGACAGCACCTGGGCGACGCGGGCCAAGATGACCTCGCCCTCGGGCTTGAGGCGCGACTCGCCTGAGTCGAAGAGGACGCGGTCGAGGATATCGACCGTGAGCCGCCCGCGGAGTTCAGAGATGGTGACGTCGCGCGACTGCACCTCCTGGCGCATCTGTTCCTCCAGCCCGGAGCGTTTCTGGGTCGCCTCGGTCATGGCGGCCTCCAGCTCGGCGATCCGTTCGAGGGAAGACTGCAGGGTCGCCTGGACGTTGGTCTGCTCGGATCGGGCCGCGGTCAGGGCCTTCTCGGACTCCCGGGCCGCGGCCTCCGCACGTTCCAACGCCCCCTGCTGGGAACGGTACTGCAGGAAGCCGATGCCCATCAGGACGAGGGCGGACAGGATGCTGGCGAAGATCCAGGTGTGCTTGGGCATGGCGGGGCGTGCCGGTTCAGGTCCGGTCAGGGTCGCTGCTCAGGACCCGGTCCATCCTTGCCGGGCTTCTTCCCACGGCCAGGACGGGATTTGCCGTCGGGCCCTGCTGGGCGTCCGGAGGGATCCAGCGGGAGACGCCCCGACCGCATCATCCCTTCCCCGTCCGGAGACTTCCACCCCAGCTCGTAGCGGCCGACCAGGCGACCCGATTCCTCGACCACCCGGAAGGTCAACCGGAGAGGCCCACCTTGCGAGGTGGCGGGCTCGCCGCCGACCGACGCCTCGAGCGGCGGGAGTTCCATGTGATCATGTTCCTCGCTGTGCTCCCCACGGGAGTGGCCGGCGGACTTGCGATCGAGGGTGGCGTGGAGACGGTAGGTCCCCGGACGATCCGGGATCGGATGGGCCCGGACCTCGAGATGGAGGCTCTCGTGGCTACCGGCTTCCATGGCACCGGGTCCTGGACCCTGGCGTTCCATGCCCTCCCGGATCTCGACCCGCTCCCGCTGCACGACCTGCTGTCGGGCGGCTGGATCCCGCTGGGGAGGACGCCCCGGAACGCCTTCCAGAGGCTGCGGACCCATGGGGCGGGCGGCGGTGCCGATCTGGATTGAGCAACCAGTCGTGATCAGGACAAGGGCCGTGACGGCCACGGGGAGGCGAAGGTTCATCGTGAGGCCATATAGATCCGCGATGCCCACCGCGGCAAGGATGCAGACGGGTGCCGAGGCCGCGGTTGCCACCCGGCCGCACGCCGGTGTCTCCTCTCCTCCGTCCGGAAGGCGCCTGGTGCGCCTCCGGCCTCCACCGATGTCCACCCCCGCACACCGTCCCCATCACCACCACGCCGCCGTCATCTTCGACATGGACGGGGTCATCGTGGACAGCGAACCCCGACATGAGCGCGCCTTCCGTGAGGTCTTCGACGAGCTCGGCCATGGAGAGACCCACGGAGTCCACTTCCCGGACTACTATGGCCGCTCGGACCGGGCGCTCTGGGTGGACTTCATCGAGCGGCATCGTCCGTCCCAGCCTCTCGAGGCGTTGATCCGCCTGAAGGAGGATCGGCTGCTCTCGCTCCTCGAGCGCGACCAGCCGCTGTTCCCGGGGTTGGTGGAACTCGTGGAGGGACTCGCCCGCGGCACAAGGCTGGCCGTGGCCTCGGGTTCGAGCCACACCGTGATCCGGTCCGTGCTCCGGATGCGGGACCTGCACCGGCATTTCCCGGTGGTGGTCAGCTCCCAGGACGTGGCCCGTGGGAAGCCGGAGCCTGACATCTTCCTGCTGGCGGCATCGCGACTCGGGGTGGACCCGTCCGACTGCGTCGTGATCGAGGACTCCGCCGCAGGGGTCACCGCCGCCCGGGCGGCGGGCATGCGGGTGATCGCCATCACGAACTCCCTTCCCGCGGAACGTCTCCAGCACGCGACCGCGATCGTCGACGACTACGCCAACCTGGCCCGGCTGCTGTCAGGACACTGAGCCCCTGCGGCCGGGTCCTGGAGCCTCAACTCTCCACTTCTCGCATCCCGGCTTCCGGGCCCATCCTCGGCCATGCTCAAGCGTCCCCTTGGCCGTTCCCCGCTCCAGATCTCCGTCCTCGCCTACGGCGCATGGCGCCTCGCCGGATCGGAGGGACATCCCGCGATCGATGGATCGTCCCATGGCATCCGGGCCCTCAACACGGCCGTGGACGCGGGCATCGACTTCATCGATCTCGCTGACATCTACGGTGGCGGCCGCTGCGAGGAGATCGTCGGTGAGGCGCTGCGGCAGTCGCCCGGCCTCCGGCAGAGGCTGGTGATCGCGACCAAGTGTGGGATCCGGCGGGCCGGCGACACGTCCCCACACGCCCCGTTCCGATACGACTTCAGCCGGGAACACATCCTGAGGTCGGTCGAGGTCTCCCTGAAGCGCATGGGGCTGCACGAGATCGACCTGCTGATGCTGCACCGTCCGGACTACCTCATGGACCCGGCCGAGGTTACGGGGGCGTTCTCCGACCTGCGTCAGGCCGGTAAGGTGCGGGAGTTCGGGGTGAGCAATTTCACGCCGTCCCAGGTGACGGCCCTCCAGAGGGCCTTCCCGCATCCGCTGGTAGTGAACCAGGTGGAGATCAGCCTGATGCAGACCGCGACCCTCGACGATGGGACCCTCCACCAGTGCCTCGAGCTGGGGATCACCCCGATGGCGTGGAGTCCGCTCGGCCGGGGGGCCCTCGTGCAGGATCCCGGAACCCTCACGGACGCCCGGCAGCGCCGGGTCGCAGAATCCCTCGCCCGCGTGGCCGGACGCCTCGGGACGACGCCGTCCGTGCTCGCGCTCGCCTGGCTCCTGCGGCACCCGTCCGGGATCGTCCCGATCCTCGGCACCTGCAATCCGGGACGGATCGTCGAGCAGGCCGGGGCGGCGGCCCTGGAACTGTCGCGGGAGGACTGGTACGAGCTCCTCGAGGCCAGCCGCGGCAGCCGGCTGCCGTAGTTCGGAGGAGCGCGTGGGGTCTCAACCGGCGGTGCGCCGCAGTTGACCACAGGCGGCGTCGATTCCCTGTCCACGGGACCGCCGTACATGGGCCACCACCCCGGCCCGTCGGAGGACCTCCTCGAAGGCCTCGAGCACGGGTTCCGGGGAGGGCCGGTACGCGATGCCCTGCAGGCCCACGCCCGTGGGGTTGTACCGGAGGAGGTTCACATGCATCCGACGGTCGCGGAACAACGCCGCGAGGGCCTCGGCGTGGGCCGGTGAGTCGTTGACCCCGTCCAGGAGGCAGTACTGGATGACCACGGGGTGGGGACGCCCGGACTGGAACCGGTCGGCAGCCTCGAGGATCTCGGCGATGGGGAAATGCCGGGCGGTCGGCAGCAGACGCCGCCGGGTCTCCTCGTCGGGCGCGTGGAGGGAGACCGCGAGGTTCACGTTGAGACCGGAGCGGTCGAGGGCATCGATGCCGGGTACGATCCCGACGGTCGACACGGTGATCTGGCGCCAGCCAAGGCCGCCGAGGGCGTTGTCCCCGATGCGGCGCACCGCCTCGAGGACGGAGGGGAGGTTCAGCATCGGTTCGCCCATGCCCATGAACACCACGGTCTGGAGGCGTCGTCCCATCGCGACCGCCTCGCGGCGGAGGGCGAGGAACTGGTGGAGGATCTCGGCGACGGTCAGGTTGCGCCGGAAGGAGCTCTGGGCGGTGGCGCAGAAATCGCAGCCCATGGCGCAGCCCACCTGGGAGGACAGGCAACCCGCGGCGCGGTCGGATCGGAAGTCCGGCATCAGCACGGATTCCACGGTGGCCCCGTCGGCAAACCGGAGCAGCAGCTTGACCGTGCCATCGGGAGCCTCCGCCCGATGGACCACGGCCGCGCCCGAGGCGGCGAGATCCGCCTCCAGACGCTCCCGCAGTCCCTGGGGCCAGCGCGCGGAAGCGTCCGGCTCGGAGAGATCTCCCCGGGTCAGGAGCCCCCGGAGCGCGGGACCGGCATGGACCGGATTGAAACCCCACCCTTGGAGGCGTGCTCCGAGGGCGACGGGGTCGAGACCGATCCAGGGACCCGTGGCGTCATCGGGCGTCGGGGATGGGGATCCTTCAGACAGCCGGTTCATCGTCGGGACACAGAACCGGGATGAGGGACTGGGAACAAGGCCAGAACCGGGGGTTGGGACAGGGACCGGAGCGTCATCGACAGTGAGGTTGACGGACTTCGCGATTGCAGGAAATCCAATGCGGGCTTACCTCCACGTCATGGATGCGCTGGTAATCGGCCTTCTCGGCACGCTGGGATTCGTGCTCGGGCTCGCCTTCGCATTCTTCTTCGTCTACCGGCACCACCTCCGCCGACTGCGCCGTGCCGGGCGGCGTCAGGATCCGCTCGGACGGGTGACACCCGTCCGACGCCGTCCGCTCCCCTTCCAGCTGCCCAACCGCTGGATCGCCATCCGGAGCAGCAACACCGCACTCATCCGCAGCTCCCTCTCCTCACGACCGATTCCCGCATGCCCCTGGTCGGACGCGCTCGCCCGTTGTCGGGAACGATCCCTGTTCGTCTCCCCACCCGTGAATGGATGGACCCTCGTCATCGGGGGACTCATCCCGGATCCCGGTCATGACATCGACCGTCTCTACCACTTCCTCAGCGGACTCAGCCGACAGGTGGGTGAGGTGCACTTCTACAGCCTCGACCGCGTCCTGAACTTCCACAGCTGGGCTCGCCTGTCGGATGGCAACGTGGTCCGGGCGTATGCCTGGACCGGGGAGACGGTCTGGAACGACGGACGGGCCACGTTGGAGGAGCGGCTGCTGGGGCTGATCTGCCGGGCCTACGGCGAGGAGGCCGAACCGGTCCGATACGGAGAGCCGCCGCCCGAGCTGCACAACATGGAGCGGGTGATCCTCCTAGCCCGCCGCTGGAGCCTCGATCCCATCGCGGCCAGCGAGATCCTCCTGCAGCAGGAGGCCGTCGAGTCGGGCAACGAGGACGAGGCCCACGGGTAGGTCACCGGCCGACACCCGTTCAGTCCGCGCCTTCCGGGATCCCGTCGGCAAGCCGTGAAAGCGCCCCGCCCGTGACCCGCATCGTGGTCCAGTCCGACATCGGGACGGCACCCAGGGACCGGTAGAATCCGATGCTCGGCTCGTTCCAGTCGAGGACCTGCCACTCGAGCCGGCCACAACCCCGATCCCGGGCGATTCCCGCGAGGTGGATGAGGAGCGCCCGGCCAAGGCCCCGTCCCCGGAATTCCGGCAGGACGAAGAGATCCTCGAGATGCAGGCCGGGACGGGCCAGGAAGGTGGAGTAGTTCTGGAAGAAGAGGGCGAAGGCCACGGCCTTCCCACATTCCTCGCCCAGGATCACCTCCGCGGCAGGGCGGGCTCCGAACAGGGTCTCATGGAGCCGATCCTCCGTCGCCGAGACCTCCTGAGAGAGCCTCTCGTACTCCGCGAGTGCCCGGATGAAGCCCAGGATGACCGGGACATCCCCGGACGACGCCGGACGGATGGAGAATCCTCCAGCCGGCCCCGGGGACGTCGGGCCCATGCGGTTCAGCGGCGGAAGCCGATCCCGGAGGACGAGGACGCGCCGGGCATCTCACCCGGACACGGCTGGTTGATCGGCGCCTCGTAGGCCCGTTCGTTGTTCCGCACGAGTCCGGACTGCAGCATCCAGGCCTCGACCTCCTCGCCGCTCACGTCGGCCAGGATCTGGCCATTGATCTCGAGGCACGGCTGACGCATCTGGCCGGTCTTCTCGACCATCTCCTGGTAGAAGTCGGGGTTGTTGATGATGTCCCGGTCCTCGTAGGGGAGGTCGTACTTCCGGAGGACGGCCCGGACGCCTTGGCTCCATCCGCAGGAGGGCTTCAACCAGGCGACGATCTTCGGCTTGTCGGAGTGGACATTCATGGCGCCGAGAGGGTGCCACTCTGGGCCTGCATGGCAAGAGGGCGGACCAGAGGGCGGACCAGAGGGCGGACCAGGGGCGGACCAGGCGGACCAGGCGGACCGTGGACCGGCAGGGGAAACGCGACCCGGCGCCGGACGGCACTCGGGGTTCAGGCCACCAGGATCTCGACCTGCTCGGTGGGCGTCGCCATGGAGGGGTCGAGGGAGAACGGAGCCGTCCTCTTGGCGAGGCCGTTGGCCAGGGCCTGCTGGACGGCGGCGACATGGATGGGCTTGGCGACGTAGTCGTCCATGCCCGCGTTGAGGCAGAGCTCCCGATCCTCGGGCATGGCGTTGGCGGTCATCGCCACGATGCGGACATGCTTGCCGGGCACCTCGGAGGCCCGGATCCGACGGGTCGCCTCGTAGCCATCCATCTCAGGCATCTGGCAGTCCATGAAGACGAGGTCGTAGGGCAGCCTTCGGACCGCCTCCAGCGCCGCGGCGCCATTGGCGGCGAGGGCGGGATGGTAGCCGAGCTTCTCGAGGATCTTGAGGATGAGCTTCTGGTTGATGGGGGTGTCCTCGACCACCAGGATGCGACCGGGGTACTGGGAGGCGAAGGAGGCCTCGTCGGACGGGGTGGAGGCGGCGCTGGGCGTCGCGACGGCTGGGGTTTGGATCTCCGTGCGCAGGAGATTCCCGAGGGCTTCCCGCAGCCGGGCCGGCTTCAGGGGCTTCACGAGCCACGCCGCGACCCCGGTCTCCCGCATCTCGTCCGGACGGAAACGGTGGCACATGGACGTCAGCATCACGAGCCGCGTCCTGGCGAACCTCGGGTTGGAGCGGATCCGACGCGCCAGCTCCAGGCCCGTCATCTCCGGCATGTGGTAGTCGAGCAGCACCACGTCGACCGGGGCCCCGACGTCGACGGAGTGTTCCATCAACCGGAGGGCCTCCGAGGCGGTGGCGACCGACCCGACGACATCCATGTCCCAACGGGTGGTCTGGTACTCGAGGATCCGGCGGTTGGTGCCGTTGTCGTCGACGATGAGCACCCGTGTCCCGGAGAACAGGCGTCCATCCACGACCCGGACCTTCCCGCTGTCCGGGATCTCCGCGGCCAGGCCGAAGTGGGCCGTGCACCAGAACTCGGATCCCGTCCCAAGGGCGCTCTGAACACCGATCTCCCCACCCATCTGCTCGATCAGGCGCCGGCTGATGGCCAGGCCCAGGCCGGTCCCGCCGAAGCGGCGCGTGGTGGAGTTCTCGGCCTGCACGAATGGCTGGAACAGCCGGGCGATGGCCTCCTCGCTCAGTCCAATGCCGGTGTCGCGGACGGAGAACCGCAGCTCGCAGGCGGAGAAGGATCGGCGGACGAGGCTGACCTCGATGAACACCTCGCCCTGCTCGGTGAACTTGACCCCGTTGCTGGCGAGGTTGAGGAGAACCTGGCGCAGACGACCCGGGTCGCCCCGGACGATCCGCGGGACCTCCTCGTGGACGAGGTAGGCGAGCTCGATGCTCTTGGCGTCGGCCCGCTCGACCAGCAGGTCGAGACTGCTCTCCAGGCATTCGCGGAGGTCGAAGTCGAGCTGTTCGAAGGTCATCATCCCCGCCTCGATCTTGGAGAAGTCGAGGATGTCGTTCAGGACGGTGAGCAGCGACTGTGCGCTGGTGGCGGCGAGGTTGGCGAACTCGCGCTGCTCGGGCTGGAGGGGGGTGTCGAGCAGGAGATTCGTCATCCCGAGGATGCCGTTCATCGGGGTCCGGATCTCATGGCTCATGTTGGCGAGGAACTCGCTCTTGGCCTGGTTGGCCGCGGCGGCCTCGCCCTCGGCCCGTCGACGCTCGACGACCTCGAGCTGCAGCTCACGGGTCCGCTCCTCGACGCGCATCTCCAGCTCGTCCTGGGTCGCCCGGAGTGCCGCCTCAGCCCGGAGACGTTCCCGGACCTCCACCTGGAGCCGCTCGTTCTTCCTCGAGAGATGGATCGAGAAGAAGCCAGCCACCACGATCACGACGGCGAGGATCGCGAGGGCGATCGAGAGCCGCTGGGCCGTCCACCACGACGCCCGCTCGAGCACCGTGACGGCATCCACTCCGGGGGCCAGGATGCGGAAGCTCCGGACCTCGCCCAGGTCGCTGGCCAGGGGATCATAGACGCCGGTGAACCCGAGCGTGCTGCCGATCGGGATCTCGATCATCGCCGCGTGTGCCGTGCGCGTCGGCACCACGACGTCGAAGACCTGATCGGAATGCTGGAGCGTCAACCCATAGCCCTCCCGATGGAACCCCTGACCAATCAACCGGGCGGCACCCCGGACCCGTCGGCCGTCGAGCGACGGCGACAGCGGGTTGTCGGAGAGGAACTCGAAGGGCGAAGGGAGGTTGGTCGTGCCCAGGACCCGGTACTGGGGGTCGTCGAGTCCGGGTCGTCCGTTCTGGAGTTCCGGGAATCCGACCACCTCGACCCAGTTCCCCTCCCGGACATCCGGGTTCGCTCCCCGGGCCACCCAGAGACCGGAACTGCCGTTCTGGATGAAGAAGCCGCGATCCTCGCGGACCAGGACGACCACACCGCCCACCCGGACCCGGTGGTCGGACCGGCCGTTGGGACCGAACTGGAGGATCGACTCCAGCGGTGTCAGCGCGACCTGGAAGGGATCCGACGGGGCCGCCTGCTCGACCTCGATCAACTGCATGCCGGGTACGAGGAGCTCGACCCCGGTCAACTGCTGGCGGTCGTTGACCACGAGGCTGTAGACACCCCGCACACGGACCTTGGAATCCACGAGGGACAGGGACGGGTCCCGATGGCGCCTGAAGTCGGCGACCAGGATCTGGAAGCGGCCATTGCCCGCATCGAGGGTCAGCCGGACGCGGTCGTCGAGCGGATCCTCGCTGGCGGGACCGATCTTGCGGACGACGCCCTTCGCCTCGACCCATCGGCTCTCGAACGCGGCGTAGGCGGTGATGTCAGGCGAGACGGCCAGCGGACTCGGGAATCGTCCCTCGCCCAGGATGCGGATGCGCGGGAGATCGCCCGGGGAGTGGGAGACGATGACCGGGGTGGATGCCCCCACCTCATGCCGACCCTCGATCTCGATCTCCTGACCGGCCTTCAGGCCGAGAGCCCGCATCTGCTCCGGAGAACCGATGCGCAGGAAGATGCCCCCGGTGGAATCCTGCACGAACAGGGAGTGGCTGCTCGGATGGATGTAGGTGATGACGCCCCGGATCACCACCGGACGTCCGGCCTCCGTGGAGGGCTGCGCCCGGAGCTGAAGAATATTCGTGAGGGTCCCCGGTATCGCAGCGCTCGGCAGGGCGATCGAACACGCCCACATCCAGCCCTGCAGCAGCAGCACCCAGCGGAACCGCATCAGGACACCCGCCCACGGGCACGCCCCGCCGGGAACGGCCGGGGCGCGTCGGGAAACCATGGGGTCCTGGGGCTTCACGGGTCAGGTCCGCGCCTGGAGTTGACGTCTCACCGACCGCAGGGCGGGCAGGACCTCCTGGAAACGGTATCGGAGTTCCCGGACCCGATCCCCCTGGGAACCGTCCCTCGTGGATCGGACTGGAGTCCCCATCTCCAGCTCCATCGAGAGCCGGACGAGCTCCGCCAGGCCGAAGATCCCAGACGTGCCCTTGAACGAGTGGGCCGTGCGACGGAAGACCTCCTGGGTCTCAGCTCGATCAGCGAGGGCATCGAGTTCCCGGAGCCGGACCGGGGCCTCGGCGATGAAGTCGTCGAGGAGGTCCACGATGGTCGACGCCCCGAGGTCCTCGACCAGGGGATCCACGGCCCGGAGGATCCCGGATTCGAGCTGCAACAGGGCGTTGCCCTCATGGAATCCCACGGTTCCGACGAACGCTGCCGAGGGCAGTCGCGAATAGGGTGCTGCGGTGGTCGTCATGGCTTTCCGTATCGCTGGTGTCTCCGACGTCCTGGAGGCTTCGGTTCCCGGCCACAGGGTGGCCCGGATCCCAAACCCCCGGACCGCCGAGCATGCGGACAGGGGCTGGCTGGACAATTGGGACGGAGTACCCGGCGGGACCGGCCGTTTGGGTTACCTGATTAGGGAATCTCCCTAGCGCCTTCGACCGAGACGCGCCCCAGGCCGACGGACCCGTCACACCACCCGAACGAAGGGTCGCCACCCCTCAGCCCAGTCGAACGCCTCCAGCCCATGGAACCGCTTCTTGTAGTCCATGCTCGAGGGCTTCACGAGGGCATAGCCCGGATAGTAGGTCCGGTAGCCGTTCTCCCGGGCGAACTGGATCTCATGGAGCATCGTGAGGATGCCCAGGCTCCGTCGGCCCCATTCCGGCGCAAAGAACCCGTAGAGGCTCGCCACCGATTCCTGACCACAGGCCAGATAGCTGGCCGCCACCAGTTCCTCCCCCGAATAGACCCCAAACTCCAGGGTGGGCACCGGGACCCGCGAGGGGTTCGGCCCCAGGAAATCCTCCAGCGAGGAGGGGATGCTCTCCGTGAAGCGGGCCTTGTGGCGGTGGAAGAGTGCCCGCCGCTGGTCGTCCACCTGCGCAATCCTCGGAACCACCCGGAGGTCGGCATTGCGCCGCAGGACCCGTCGCTGGCTCTCCGAGGGTGAATAGTTCTCGAGACGCAGACGCAGG
>JBDLQQ010000091.1:0-2884 GCA_039800465.1 Verrucomicrobiota bacterium | reverse complement strand
CGGCAAGGCCGAGGAGTTCGCCAGCCAGTGCCGGTCCCTCGAGGTCGACACCGTGCTGTTCGACGACGAGCTGACCGCGGCCCAGGCGCGCAACCTCGAGGAGATCTTCAAGACCAAGGTGCTGGACCGGACCGGCCTGATCCTCGACATCTTCGCAGGTCGCGCCCGGACACGGGAGGGCAAGCTGCAGGTGGAGCTCGCACAGCTCGAATACCTGCTGCCGCGCCTGACCCGGTTCTGGACCCACCTCTCCCGTCAACGGGGCAGCACCGGATCCATCGGCGGCGAGGGTGAATCCCAGCTCGAGGCGGATCGCCGCAAGACCCAGGAACGGATCGACAAGATCCGGGACGAACTCGAGGTCGTCCGACGTCAGCGCACCACCCAGCGCTCCGGACGACAACGGCACCAGTGGCCCCTCGCCTCGATCGTCGGGTACACGAACGCGGGCAAGTCGACCCTCCTCAACGCCCTCACCGGCGCCGCGGTGCTGGCCGAGGACAAGCTGTTCGCCACGCTCGATCCCACGACCCGCCGCCTCCGCCTGCCCACCAACCAGAACGTCCTCCTCTCCGACACCGTCGGCTTCATCCGCAAGCTCCCACACGGCCTCGTCGAATCCTTCAAGGCAACCCTCGAGGAGGTGATCGAGGCCGACCTGCTCGTGCACGTGGTGGATGCCAGCCATCCCCAGGCCGAGGAGCAGATCGAGGCGGTGAACCGGGTGCTCCACGAGCTGGAAGCCGACGGGAAGCCGACGCTCATGGTGTTCAACAAGACGGACCGCGAGGTGGGGGCCGCCGTCGCCGCCCGGCTGCGGAACCAGTTCCCCAACGCCGTCTGCACCTCGGCCCGCACCGGCTCCGGCCTCCAGGAACTGATGTCCGAGCTGGGCGTCATGCTGCGCCCCGTCCGCGCGCTCCTTCGGCTGTCGATTCCCCACGTCGACGCCGCCGTGATCGCCCGGCTGCATGCCATGGGACAGGTCCTCGAGAGCGACTACTCCGGCGAGACAGCCCGGTTCCTCGCTCAGATTCCCCCGCACCTGGTGCATGAGTTCCGCCGGTACGAGGTGCCTGAGGAAACCCCGAAATCCACCGCGGCCAGGCGGTCCCGGAAACGGGCGGGTGCCGCGCCTTCGAAGCCGTAGCGCGGGACGCGGGGATGGCCCGGTACGGAAGGGCGTCGGCGTTCCTGGAAAGCTCTTTGGAAGGAAACCGGAGGAACTCTCGATGTGTCGGCGGGGCCACCGCCCCACGCCATGAGTGCCTTCTCCACCACCGTCCCCTTCTCGCCGTTCATCCGCTGGTTCGACGACATCACCCTCACCGACATCCCCGTGGTCGGGGGAAAGAACGCCTCGCTCGGGGAGATGTATGGACATCTCAGCCGGAAAGGCATCCGCATCCCCAACGGCTTCGCCCTCACCGCCGGAGCCTACCACCGGTTCCTCAGCCTCGCCGGGCTCGGGGAACGCATCCGAGGCCGGCTTCGAGGACTGGATACGCGGAACGTCGCATCCCTCCAGGCCGCCGGACAGGAGGTCCGGAACGCCATCCTCGAGACCCCGTTCCCAGCACACCTGGAGGAGGCGATCCTCGAGGCCCACGAACAGCTGCAGGACTCCATAGAGTCGGACCTCCGGGTCGCGGTCCGGAGCAGCGCCACCACCGAGGATCTCCCCGAGGCCAGCTTCGCAGGACAGCAGGAGACCTACCTCAATGTGCCCGGGGGACGTGCATTGATCGACGCCTGCCGACGCTGCTTCGCCTCCCTGTTCCTCGACCGAGCCATCAGCTACCGGGTCGACCACGGGTTCGACCCCTGCGGTGTCGCCATCTCGGTGGGGATCCAGCACATGGTCCGCTCCGACCTCGCCACCAGCGGTGTCGCCTTCACCCTCGACACGGAGACCGGGTTCCGGGACGTCGTCCTCATCAACGCCGCCTACGGTCTCGGCGAGAATGTCGTCCAGGGCTCCATCACCCCCGACGAGTGCTATGTGTTCAAGCCGACCCTCAAGACCGGCTTCCGGCCCGTGCTCCGCAAACGCATCGGTTCCAAGGAGTACAAACTGGTCTACGACAGCGAGTCCGAACTCCGGGTGAAGAACGTCGCGGTGCCCGAGGCGGAACGACGCCGGTTCTGCCTCTCCGAGGAGGAGATCCTCCAGCTCGCCCGATGGGCCTGCAAGATCGAGGACCACTACTCCGAGCTCAAGGGCTCCCCGGTCCCCATGGACATCGAATGGGCCAAGGATGGCCTGACCGGGGATCTCTACATCCTCCAGGCACGACCCGAGACGGTCCAGTCCCGCCGGGCGCCAGACCAGATCGAGATCCATCGGCTCCTGCGCCGCGGCACGCCCCTCGTCGTCGGACGCAGCATCGGGGAACGGATCGCCACCGGGAAGGTCCGGGTCATCCCCTCGGTGTCAGCGATCCAGGACTTCCAGGAGGGGGAGATCCTCGTCACCGACAAGACAGACCCAGACTGGGAGCCGATCATGAAACGGGCGGCCGCGATCGTCACCAATCGCGGTGGCCGGACCTGTCACGCAGCGATTGTGAGTCGGGAACTCGGGGTCCCAGCGATCGTGGGGACCGAGACGGGCACCCAGATCCTCAGGACCGGACAGACCGTGACCGTGTGCTGCGCGGAGGGGGACTCGGGATTCGTCTACGACGGGGCCCTTCCCTTCGAGGTCCTGAGGACACAGCTCAGCACCCTCGCCCGACCCCGGACGCGCATCCTCATCAATGCCGGAAACCCCGAGGAGGCCCTCGCCCTGAGCTTCCTGCCGTGCGACGGCATCGGCCTCGCCCGTGAGGAGTTCATCATCTCGAACTCGATCCGGATCCATCCTCTCGCCCTCGTCCATTTC
>JBDLQQ010000090.1:0-3808 GCA_039800465.1 Verrucomicrobiota bacterium | reverse complement strand
TCCTTCCAGGGTTCATCGTAGTCGGATGCCGCCGTTACCATCCTCCCAGTAGAGCAGGTTCCAGCAGGCTCCCACCATCGCCAGATTTAGGGAGGAGGAGAAGGTTGACCGAACCACGTGGCGCGGCGGCAGGCACTCGCAGACGAGCGGATCCAACCCCGAAAATGTGCGGGACGAAGAGGCAAGGTCCGGATCACCCCCACAGTAATGCCGGAGGCATCCCAGCAGGGAGCCGGTGGTCGAGCGCAGCGATACCACCGGGTACAGATTCAAAGGCCCCGAGCATCCCGGCAGGGATGCCAGCCCAGCGCTCGTCACCTCACGCATTCGATCCACACCCTCTTGCCCTTGACCGAACGACCTTAGGTAGGCTGCGACTCTCAACACGCAACACTCGACTCTCAACTTCCTCCTCGTCCCCATCTGCTCCGCAAGGGACCTCAGCCAGGGGCGATGCTCAGCTGAGGGTGCGGACCTCCATCCAGAGGCCCGCCTCGAACCGGGCCCCGGGTTCGAGGAACACCAGCTCGCCGTCGCTGCGGCCCATGGAATTGGGCAGGGCGGTCCAGGGTTCGATGCAATAGAACGGAGCGTCGGGCGTTGGCGACCACAGCACCAGGAACCGATAGGCCGGGGAGTGATCGAAGTTCAGGCAGACCTCCACTTTCCCCGCCTCGTCCCGGAGCACCGCCTCCTGGGTCGCCAACTCCCCGAGCAGGATGGTTCCACGGACGTCCTGGGACACGGGCAGATCCTGCGCCGGGAAGGGCTCATCGAAGAAGGCACTCGCCTTGTCCACTGGATGGAACCGGCGGGCCCGCGGGAGTCGGACGGTGCAACGGTCCCGGAGTCCCCCGACCAGCGGTACCCGGAGATAGGGATGGAATCCGGAGCTGAAGGGGAGGGGTTGTGGCGATCGGTTCTCGACGGTCTGATGCCAATGGAGGCGTCCTCCCTCGAGGACGTACCGGAGCCGGTACGTGAAGGCGAAGGGATAGCTGGGACGGGTCAGCTCCGAATCGGACAGCTCCAGGGTCACCGAATGTCCCAACCGCTCCACGACCTGCCAGGGGACGCGTCGAGCGAATCCATGCTGCGGTGACTGGTATTCCACGCCATTGAGGCAATAGACCCCGTCCTTGCCCTCATGGACGTTGTAGCTGACGTGTGGGAACAGGACCGGGTTGCCGGCCCACATCTGCTGGGGATACCGGGCCACCACGGCGGGGTCGTGGTTCAATGCGTCGACCCAGCCCACACCCGGAAGATTCCGGGCATACCGGGTCAGCCATCCGCCCAGCTCCGGATGGATCTCCGCCATCGCGACATCTGCCTCACGCAGCACAATCGGTTCTGACATGGGCTCATCATGGTGCGACGGGCATGGCGGTGTCAGCCCCGCTGTGGGTGGGGGTGTTCCTCGGGATCGCCCGAGGACTGGCCCGTGGGGGCTCAGGGTCTCGGATCCAGCCCGGTTGGGTCGGTGTCGTCGGCGATGAAAAGGATGGAGCGGGGCAGGCTTCCGGGTAGCCTCTCGGGCAGTCTCCCCTGGCTTCCAAACCCATGAACTCCACCCTGTCTTCGTTCCGGCGGAATCTGACCCTCCTGCTGGCCACCTTCCTCACGCTCGCCACCCTGCGGGCCGGGGACTTCCTCCAACCCGTTGCCGCCCTCGCCAACTTCGCCGAGGACCTCGCGGAGAAGACCATCGACGGACAGGGATTCGAGGACCCGGGCGTCGGCACGCCGGACTCCGTCCACATCAACTCCGGATCCGAGATGTGGAGCTCGATCGGCTCCATCAAGGGCGAGCTGGTCTTCGATCTCGGCCAGAATGTCACTCTGACCAAGGTGTACCTCTGGAACTACAACGCGCCGGGCGCCACCGACTGGGGGATGAAGGACATCGAGGTCCACGTCGCGCCGGAGTCCGACCCGGCCAAGGCCCGATTCACCGGCATCGCCACCGCCACCCTCAAGGAGGGTGGTGAGAAGGCCCAGGTCGTCGACGTCAAGGGAACCAACGTCCGACTCGTCCGGATCCGCAACACCAGCAACTGGGGCGCCGGCTACGCCATCGGCCTGGCCGAGGCGCGGTTCGAGACCGGTGACGTCGCCGGGAACGTCCCGTCCGTGCAGATCGCCAACGTCAAGGCGGGCGACACCGTGCCGTTCGGCAGCGACTTCTCGCTGTTGGCGACGGTAAGCGACGCCGACTACAACATCGCCAAGGTCGAGTTCTTCGACGGCTCGACCAAGCTGGGTGAGACCAACAAGGCTCCGTTCAGCGTCTCGCTCAAGACCCTCGCCAAGGGAGAACACACGCTGCGGGTGGTGGCCACCGACCAGACCGGCCTGGTGGGATTCGACACGGTCACGGTGATGGTGAAGGAGGTCGTGCCCGGGATTGTGATCAAGATCGACGACAATCGGGACATCGGGAAGGGGACCAACCAGATCACCTACTCGTCGGGCTGGACCCTCGCCCAGGGCAACGCCAACGACCCGCGCTTCCTCAACAACGACCACTACTCGGGCACCTCCGGGAACTATCTGGAGATCAAGTTCTTCGGGGTGAAGATCGATGTCTACGCCACCGTGGCCAGCCACCATGGCAAGGGCTACGCCGTCATCGATGGCGGCACGCGCTTCGACGTCGACTACAAGGCCGCCCAGCGCGCCGAGCAGAAGCTCGTCTGGAGCAGCCCGCTCCTGCCCAACCGCCTGCACACCCTGCGGATCACCGTCGCCGGCACGGGTGTCGTCACGGCCGACCGGTTCGATGTCACGCAGTCGGAGGCGCCGGCGGACGACAAGGCCGTGGTGAAGCGGTGGGACGTGGGGCTCGACCGGTTCGCGGTCGAGATGGAGGACGTGGGCGCCAGCGTGGTCGATGCCACGAAGGTGACGCTCTCGGTCGATGGAGTTCCCGTGATGGCCAAGGTGACCAAGGCGGGTGCGGTCACGTCGATCACCTACACGCCGTCGGCCGCCTTCGTCCCGGGCTCGGTCCATCCGTTCAAGGTCGAGGCCAAGGACACCCGCGGCACGTCGATCGTCTCGGAGGCGACCTTCACGGTGCCGGCACCGCCATTCCCGCTGACCGGACTCGGTGGGCCTCGGGGACAGTCGGGATCGTGGGGTGTCCGCCAGGTGTGGAACGCGGGTCGCGCCGATGCCGTCGCCACGGCGGTGGACATCGCCAAGGCGGCTGGCGGGACTGGGTTCCAGGGCAGGGTCCTGGACGTCCAGGCGCCGGTCTTCAACTTCAACTACACCCCGTCGCCGAGCGGATCCGGCCTGTTCCCGGATCGTGCCCCCTTCCCGGGCGAGGCCCAGGAGCTCCCGGCGGCCGACTGGGTGACGATCGGCCGCGCCAAGGTCCGCATCCCGCGGGATGGCGACTGGACGATCGGCGTGCATTCCGATGATGGCTTCGCGCTGCGGTTCATCGGACATCCGTTCGCCAGCGTCGCGGGCTACGGGCTCATCGATGAGGACTTCCCGGAGTACATCCAGTTCGCCGTGGGCACGGCCGACAGCAGCACCCGGGGAGTCCTGAAGGGGGTCAAGGCGGGCGACTATGCGATCGAGCTGATCCACTTCCAGCGGAACGGCGGGGCCTTCGCGGAGGTCTACGCCGCCGAGGGGGCGTTTGCGGACGATGGCGACACCGGGGGCTGGGCCTTGATCGGGGCTGCCGACGGCTGGGTGCTGGTGGACGACACCGCCCCGGCGGGGCCGGTGACCGTGAAGGCGGTCCGGGTCGACGGGGCCTCGCTGGTGCTGGAGTTCGATTCGGCCAATC
>JBDLQQ010000089.1:0-6845 GCA_039800465.1 Verrucomicrobiota bacterium | reverse complement strand
CCTGACGGACCACCACCATGGTCCCCTCACGGATCCCGTCCACCGCCTGACGGGACCCATCCGGCCAGACCACCAGCAGGTCCGTCATCGACTCACCACCCAGACCGAGCGTCACCGGCAGCTCGCTCTGGGACAGGTAGCTCCGGGTCGGCATGACCTGTCGCGCCAACAACCGATCCCCGATCCGGGCCTGGACCCAGGCACCGATCCCATCCCGGTTGCTGCGCCCCCCTTCGAGCCGGACCCGGATCCATCGGCGCCCCAGCGCCTGATCATTCCGCAGGACCCGTGGAGGTCCGGCAACCTGCGTGATCACGACGTCCAGGTCCCCATCGCCGTCCAGATCCCCGTAGGCGCTCCCTCGTCCCACCATGGGCTGGAACAGATCCTGCCCCACCAACCGTGAATCGACCTCCACGAACGCCGGCTGGCCCCCTGTGTTCCAGAACAGCTGTGCCGGCTGGTGATACCGGGTGCCGGGCTGGACCTTCTCGATCTCGTCCTCGATGTGGCCATTGGCCGTCAGCACGTCGAGGCGACCGTCGAGATCGTAGTCGAAGAAGAAGAGTCCGAACTTCAGCAGCGACTGGCTGGCCGGCCCGATCCCCTGCGACACAGCCTCGTCTGTGAACACCAGCGGATCCCCAACCCCACCGGGACGCGCCACGTACAGGGCATTCATCTCATTGGCGAAGTTGCCGATGGCAATGCCGACCGAATCGTCGTTTCGGAACCGGGCCACGTCGATGCCCATCGCGCCGCGGGCCTGTCCGAAGGCATCGAATGCGACACCGGACATCTCACCCACCTCTGTGAATGTCCCATCGTGGCGGTTCGTGAAGACGAAGTTCTGCACCGTGTCGTTGGCCACGACGAGGTCGATCCAGCCATCACGGTTCAGGTCGATCGGCGCCACCGCCAGGGTCTTGGCCGCCGGCTGGCCGGTCGCCTTGTTGGTGACCTGGAGGCCGCTGGAAACCGACCTGTCCACGAACCTGACCTGGCCTGGACGTCCTCCCTCATTGCGGAGCAGCCGGGGCACCTCGCCCGGGAAATTCCACGGCCTCCCATAGGCGCGTCCCACCCCGGGAAGCTGGTTGTTGACCTCGAGATCCAGTTCCCGCGACCACCGCACATACCGGCCGACGTAGAGATCGAGGTCGCCGTCGTTGTCCACATCCGCCCAGGTCGCGGCCGTGGACCAGCGCCCCGGGGCCTCACCGAGTCCTGCCTCATGGCTCACATCCGCAAACCGTCCACCGCCCAGGTTCCGGAACAGTTTCTCGCCCCCCACCCCGGTGAGGAGGACATCCACCGCCCCGTCGTTGTCGAAATCCCCGCAGGCGGCACCCATGCCGTAGAACGGGACGTCGAAGCCAGACCCCTCGGTGATGTCCGTGAAGCGGATCGCCCCGCCTGGCGCGGTGTCGTTCCGGTACAGGGCGGAGGTCGGTGGCCGCTGCGATGTCGAGGCCCACCGGGGATCCCTGGGCCACCAGCTGGAATTGACGAACAGGAGATCCTGATCCCCGTCGCCGTCCGCATCAAACACCGCGACTCCCCCTCCCATCGTCTCGGGCAGCAGTTTCTCCCCGCGGGCGCCGTTCTCGTGCTGGAAACGGATGCCCGCGGTCTCCGTGATGTCGGTGAACCGGGCGGTGGGCGGGGTGACCCGGGTGGGGGTGGGGGTGGGTTTCGGCGGAGTTCCGGACATCAGCCACCCGACCAGCAGCGCGGCAGACGCCGCGAGTAGGGCGAACACCCCGACCAAACCGCGGAGGGTGCTCTCGTCCCGGGACACATCGGAGGCGGGTCCACGACTCATTCCGGGAAACGGTGCGAGACCCGCCTGGAACCTGCAAGGCATGGCACCAGAGCCGAGTCATTTCCCCGGTTGCAACCCCCGGGTCCCGGTTCAGGCTTTCGACATCGAACACCCGTCACCCCAGTCCCAGGATCGCGACCCCGCCCGCATCCGCCCCCTACCGGTGCTCCTGTTCCTGCTCGGGTGGACCCTGGTCGGCCTGGCCTTCGCGGCCCAGATGTACCTCACCCAGGCTAAGGTAGGACGTCCGGTGACCTGGTCGTTCGCCCTGGGTCGATCCCTTGCCGACTGGTACACGTTCGCGCTGATCTCTTGGCCCGCCATCTCGCTGGCGCGGCGCTTCCCGATCGGCAGTGCGCCGATGCATCTCCTGGTAGAACTGCACCTGCTGGCGAGCGTCGTGTTCTCACTTGCCTGGACCCTCATCCGGGCAGGACTGACGGTCTGGGTCGACGGGACCCCGTTCACGGAGACCCTCCGGTACGCCCTCGTCGCGACCCTCGTCTTCAACATGCTGGTGTACTGCGCGATCGTGACCACGACCCATGCCGTCGAGTTCTACCGCCAGTCCCGGGACCGGGAGCGACGTGAGCTCGAGCTCGAGCGCCGCCTCGTGGAGGCCCGGCTCCAGACCCTCCAGATGCAGCTGAACCCCCACTTCCTCTTCAACGCGCTGAACGGGGTCAGCGCCCTGATGTACCGCGACATCGATGCCGCGGACACGATGCTGATGCGGCTGAGCGAGCTCCTCCGGGAGGCGTTGCAGCGGACGAAGCAGCCCTGGGTCAGTCTCCGGGACGACCTCGCCTTCCTCGACCGCTACCTCGGGATCGAGCTTATCCGATTCGCGGGACGTCTGACGGTACGCCATGAGATCCAACCGGAGACGCTGGAACTCCAGGTCCCCAACCTGATTCTCCAACCACTCGTCGAGAACGCGATCAAGCACGGCATCGAGCCGAAGGCCCAGGCCAGCATCATCACCCTCCGGGCAGTCCGGACACCCGTGGGGACGCTCCGCCTGGAGGTCGAGGACAACGGTCGTGGATATGATCCCCAGAAACCCGTCCTGTCTGGGATCGGCCTGACCAACATCCGGGCCCGGCTCGAGCACCTCTTCGGGTCCCGTGGCTCACTCCGGCTCGATCCCGGGTCCTCCGGCGGTGTCCGCGCCGTCGTCGAATTCCCAGTGACGGAACGCTCCTGAGGAGTGGTCAGGGCTGGCGGGATCCTCGGGAATCCCATCCAACCCACGATCAGGCCGTAAAACGGGGAAATCCGTTGACGCTTCGCGGTTTGGGAACAGACTTCGATCGTCTTCGCACTCCTGCACCCGATTTTTCGATGAGCACTCCTTCTGAAACCCCCTCTTCCGCTCCGGCTGTATCCAAAGGACTCGAGGGAATCGTCGCCGCCCATACCCGTCTCAGCGACGTCCGAGGCGATGTCGGCCAACTGATCTACTGTGGCTACGACATCGACGAGTTGGCCGGCAAGGTCTCCTACGAGGAGGTTGTCTACCTGCTCAACCACAACCACCTGCCGAACCACAAGGAGCTGGCTGAACTGAAGGCCACCCTGGCGGGCTACCGCGAGCTGCCGCAGGGGGTGATCGACATGCTCTGCCGTCTCCCGGCCGACTGCCCGCCGATGCATGCCATCCGCACCGGCGTCAGCGCCCTGGGCTGCTACGACACGATTGCGGATGACGACACCATGGATGCGCAGCGCCGGAAGGCCCTCCGCCTGATCGCCCAGATCCCCGTCGTCACGGCCTACTTCCACCGCGCCCGCCAGGGCAAGCCGCTGGTCCACCCCGACCCGACCCTCGGGGAGGCCGCCAACTTCCTGTACATGATCGACGGCGAGAAGCCCTCGGCCGAGAAGGTCAGCACCATGGACATGTGCTACGTGCTGCATGCCGACCACGGCATGAATGCCTCGACCTTCAGCGCCCGGGTCACCATCGCGACACTCAGCGACATGTACTCGGCGATCACGACCGCCATTGGCACCCTGAAGGGACCGCTCCACGGCGGCGCCAACGAAGGGGTGATCAAGATGCTCCAGGAGATCGGCTCGCTCGACAAGGTGGACTCCTATGTCGAGGAGTGCATGAAGCAGAAGCGCAAGATCATGGGCATCGGCCACCGGGTCTACAAGGTGCTCGACCCGCGCGCCCCACACCTCAAGCGGATGGCCCAGATCCTCTCTGCGAAGCTGGGTGAGCCGAAGTGGATCCAGATGTCGGAGCGGATCGCCGCGCTGATGCTGGAGAAGAAGAACCTCCACGCGAACGTCGATTTCTACAGCGCCACGGTCTACTACAGCCTCGGCATCCCGACCGACCTGTTCACCCCGATCTTCGCGATCGCCCGCACCAGCGGCTGGACCGCCCACGTCCTCGAACAGCTCGCCGACAACCGCCTGATCCGGCCGCAGTCAGTCTACACCGGACCGGTCGGCCTGAAGGTCACGCCGCTCGAACAGCGCTGACCGATCCGACACACCCATCCGCGCTGGGCGGTCCGGATCTCTCCGGACCAGGCCCCTGCAACACCTCCGCCGCGCCCCGGACAAACTTCCCTCCTTTCATCGTCTCCGCATGAACATCCACGAGTACCAAGCCAAGCAGCTCCTCAAACAGTACGGTGTCGCCGTCCCCCCCGGCGAACCCTGCACCTCCGTCGACCAGGCCCGCGCCATCGCCGAGAAGCTCTTCGGCTCGGGACAGAAGCTGCTGGTCATCAAGTCGCAGATCCATGCCGGTGGCCGAGGCAAGGGGACCTTCAAGCACGGGTTCCAGGGTGGCGTGAAGCTCGCCAAGTCGCTCGCTGACGCCGTCTCCCTCGCGGAGAACATGCTTGGAAAGACCCTCGTCACGAAGCAGACCGGTCCCGACGGCCGGGTCGTCAGCACGATCCTGGTGGCCGGGGCCGAGACGATCAAACGGGAGTTCTACCTAGCCGTCCTCCTCGACCGCGCCAATTCCCGACCCCTGATCATGGCCAGCACCGAGGGTGGTGTTGAGATCGAGGAGGTCGCCGAGAAGACCCCCGAGAAGATCATCAAGGAATGGGTCGACCCCGCCGTCGGACTCCAGCCCTACCAGACCCGCAAGATCGCCCAGGCGCTGGGACTCAAGGGCGACCTCTTCAACCAGGCCTGCAAGCTCATCGCCGGCGTCTACAAGACCTGGTGGGAATGCGATGCCTCGATGGTCGAGATCAACCCCCTGGCCATCGTCGAGACCCCCGAGGGCAAGGAGGCGATCGTGTGCGTCGACGCCAAGATCGGCCTCGATGACAACGCCCTCTACCGGCACAAGGACATCCAGGCCATGCGCGACCTCGCCGAGGAGTCGCCGCTCGAGGTCGAGGCCTCCAAGTTCAACCTGAACTACATCAAGCTCGACGGGAACATCGCCTGCCTCGTCAACGGAGCCGGCCTCGCGATGTCCACCATGGACATCATCCAGCACTTCGGAGGCAGCCCCGCGAACTTCCTGGACGTCGGCGGCGGCGCCTCGAAGGAACAGGTCAGCGCTGCGTTCAAGATCATCCTCACCGACCCCTCGGTGAAGGGCATCCTCGTCAACATCTTCGGAGGCATCATGGACTGCAACGTGATCGCCACCGGCATCGTCGAGGCCGTCAAGGAAACCGGACTGAAGCTCCCGCTCGTCGTCCGCCTCGAGGGCAACAACGTCGCGGCCGGCAAACAGACCCTCGCCTCCTCCGGGCTCACGCTGATCACCGGCGACTCCATGGCCGACGCCGCCCAGAAGGTCGTCAAGGCCGTCCGCAACTGAACCCCCTTCCCCTCCAAGAACCATGGCCATCCTCGTCACCCCGCAAACCAAGGTCCTCGTCCAGGGGATCACCGGCTCCTTCGGTGCCCGCCACGCCCAGCTGTCCATCGAGTACGGCACCCAGGTCGTCGCCGGCGTCACACCGGGCAAGGGCGGACAGACCTTCCAGCACCAGGGCGTCAGCGTCCCCATCTTCGACACCGTCACCGAGGCGGTGAAGCAGACCGGCGCCACCGCCAGCGCGGTGTTCGTCCCGCCGCCGTTTGCAGCCGACGCGATCCTCGAGGGCGTCGATGCCGGGCTCGATCTCGTCGTCGCCATCACCGAGGGCATCCCGGTCCGGGACATGATCTCGGTGAAGCGCGGCATGGCGGGCAGCAGGACCCGGTTGATCGGCCCCAACTGCCCCGGACTCGTCACCCCGGGAAGCGGACCCGACAGCAAGGGCGGATGCCGCATCGGCATCGCCCCGGGCTACATCCACAAGAAGGGGCATATCGGCGTCGTCAGCCGCTCGGGCACCCTGACCTACGAGGCCGTCTACCAGCTCACCAGCCGCGGCGTCGGCCAGAGCACCTGCGTCGGCATCGGCGGCGATCCGGTCAACGGCACCTCCCACCTCGACGTCATCCAGATGTTCATGGCCGATCCCGATACGCACGGGATCATCATGATCGGTGAGATCGGCGGTTCGGCCGAAGAGGAAGCTGCGGAATGGATCGCGCGCCACGGGACGAAGCCGGTCGCCGGGTTCATCGCCGGGGCCACCGCGCCTCCGGGACGCCGAATGGGGCACGCGGGAGCCATCGTCAGCGGCGGCAAGGGGACGGCTGAGGCCAAGATCGCCGCCTTCAAGGCCGCGGGCATCGGCGTCGCCGCGACCCCCAGCGACATGGCGGACACGCTGCTCAAGATGATGAAGTGAGGCGTCGTGGCCGGCCGTCAGAGCCGGGATCCACGGCACCCCATGCCATCAACCTTTCCCTCAAGGAAGGTGGTGGCCAGCCGGGGCGAATCTGGTGATTCGGGGTGTTACCCCCCGAAAGAATCCCATCCGGTTCAGGAAAACCCTTTTTCCAACCGGACCAGCCCGGGCACCCTCCCCCGAAACCGTCCTACGACGATCCGGGCCCATGGCGTTCATCAATCTCCTCCTCGACCTTGTCGTGCTCATGCTCGGCTTGTCCGTCCTGGGGATCGGGACGCGGG
>JBDLQQ010000088.1:0-14508 GCA_039800465.1 Verrucomicrobiota bacterium | reverse complement strand
GCCATCCCCGTGGGTGCCGTCGTCGACCATCTCAACCTGCGCCTCGGCCCCGAAGAGGACACGATACCACAACGTCACCGTGGCCACGGACTGGAACGAACGTCGGATCCGTGTGGTGACTGTCAGGGGATCGGTGTCCTTCGGGACCCTTGGCGTGTGCCCGAGTCCCTCGATCACCGGTCCCGGCACGGCCGTTCCCCCTTCATTCGGGGCACCGGGTGTCGGCTTCAAGAAATAGACGTTGGCGGGTCCTGGAACCCAGCCGTCCCCGGCCGGCGTCTGGACCATACCGAAAGAGACGTCCGGCACCTGGACCGGATACCCCGGCTTCCATTCTGAGGCGACCGTAATGCCGTCGGGTCGCACCAGTGCCAGATACTCTCCATTTGCGGAGAGTTGGAAGTCCGTGTGGAGGCGGCTGCCGGGGATCCGTCGATCCGCTCCAGAGGCGAAGACCACGAGGAATCCACGGGGTGGCAGGTTCGTGGAGGGAAACCGCCATTTCCGGAGGTTCTTCGGATCGTCGGTGAGGGACCAGTCCCGCAGATCCACCGCGGCATCGGAGGGGTTGTGCAGCTCGATCCAGTCGACGTACTGCCCGGTCTCGTCCTTGAGCGTCCGTGTGTTCGACGCCATGAACTCCGAGAGGTAGGGCGGGTTCTCCCGGGCGTCTGGATCGAGGCGCACGGACCAGCTCCCGCCGCCGAAGGGATTGGCGGGGACGGCCGTGTCCTGGATGTCCTGGTCCGGGGCCCACGAGAACGTCACGGCGCCGGGGGACGGCTGGGGGAACCGGAAGAGATATTGGGTTGGGCTGATCGACTCGACGGTTCCGGCAGGGGATCCGTTGACGAGGAGGTCCTGGGCCCGGACTCCGGTCACCGCTTCGCTGAACAGCACCGAGACCGAGTCGAGTGAACGGATGGCGGTTCCTGCGCGGGGCAGGGTGCCTTCGACCACTGGCGGGGTCCGATCGACCAACTGGTAGGACCATCCGGTGCCGCCCACGCCGGACCCACCGGGAACGAAGGGGTTCGGGGGAGTCGCGAGGTCGGTGAGGGCCATCCTGGGATCCCATTGGAATGCGACCTTTCCATAGGGCGGCTGGACGAAGGTGAAGACCAGGCGGGCTGGGTCCGGGCTGGTGACGGTCGCCGCGCCGATCCCTTGGATCTGGAGGTTGGCTGCGACGGCACCGGTGATGGGTTCACTGAACGTGACGGTGACTGCGGTGAGGGCCACGAGGGTCGCGTCGGGGGTGGGTTCGATGGAGGTGACCCGGGGGGGCGTGCTGTCCCGGACGATCGACTCCAGCGATGCCTCGAATCCAAGGTCGCTGCTGCCGAGGCTGCTCTGGAAGACCTGGACTGCCAGCAGGTTCGGGCCCTGCTTCAGCAGGCCCTGCGGGACGGTGAGCGGATACCGGGTGGAGGACACCGGCTCCGCGGCGTTGGCGGAGAGGGTCGTGATCGCGACCGCATCCCCCGGATTTCCGGGGACCCCGACGCGCAGGACCTCGACCCCGTTGATCCAGGCGACGAAGCCGTCATCGACGAGGGCCTCCATCTCGAGGCCACTGAGCTCCTCGGGTGACTTCAAGTTGAACGGATGGCGGAGGAACAGGCAGCCATAGACGTTCTGCATGTCGCTGATCTGGGTTCCCCCGGGGAGGACATCCCCGTACCAGAACGGCGCCGGGGCGGATGTGAATTCCGCATCCACGAATCCCAACTGTCGCCAGGCATCGATCGGCGTGGAGGCCTCGGTCTTGCCGGGACGCCAATGCCACTCGGACGCCTTGGGGACGAGGATCTCAGCCCGGGCTGTGATCCCCGGGAGAAGGAACGCCAAAAGGGTCAACCCCATGCAGGGACACCACCACCGGAGCAGTGCCTGCGTGCCGCGAGGTCTCCTGCCTGAGGTCTCGAGTCGGATGCCGGAGGGGATCACGGTTCGAACCTAGCGTGGTAGGGAGTGTCAACAAAGCAGGGACTGGGGCAGTTCCCTCGAACTTTGGCAGAACCAGTTTGAAGCAGGGACGTGGATGGAACAGGGTGAAGCCATTCCCGCCGTGCAGCGTCCCTGTTCCACCATGCACCGGATTCCACCGATGATTCGAGGGTGGAAACGCGCCTTCACGCTGATCGAGCTGCTGGTGGTGATCGCCATCATCGCGATCCTCGCCGGGATGCTCCTGCCGGCGTTGTCGAAGGCGAAATCGAAGGCCCAGGGAATCGGCTGCATCAACAATGGCAAGCAGCTGTCGGTGGCATGGACGATGTACGCGGGGGACCACCAGGACTCCATTGTCCGGAACGGTACCGGCGGCGGTGTGGACCAGCAGGGCTGGGTAGGTGGGTGGATCCAGGCGGACTCGAAGGGCGTTCCCGTCAACGCCAACGACTGCACGAACTTCAGTCTCCTGAAGCCGCCTCATGGGAAGCTCTGGGACTACAACCAGACGCCCGCCATCTACAAATGCCCTGCAGACCTCTTCATGGTGAAGATCGGGACCCGGCGCTTCCCGAGGACCCGCAGCATCTCCATGAATGGGTTCATGAACGGGCTCAGTTGGCACACCGATGCCACCCGGAAGACCCACTGGACCTATACGAAGCTGGGGCAGATCGGGAATGCCCCGGGCCAGTTCGTCTTCATCGACGAGCGGGAAGAGAGTCTGGATGACGGCTATTTCCTGACGGTACCGGACCTCAAGGACAACTCCTGGGGTAACTTGCCGGCCCTGTACCACAGCGCCGCGAGTGGCCTCTCATTCGCTGACGGCCACGCCGAGATCCGTCGTTGGCTCGATCCGAATACGCTCCGGCGGGGCGTCGCAGGGACTCGGACGGCTCCCCGCGATGTTCCCTGGATCAACGAGAGAGCGACGACCCCGAGGTGACCGTGAGATCTCTTGGTTTCAACGCCTCGTCGCAGCGGCATCCCCTCCGGGTGCGGCGTCTGGTGGATGGCTTCACGCTCATCGAGCTGCTGGTGGTGATCGCCATCATCGCGATCCTCGCCGGGATGCTCCTGCCGGCGTTGTCGAGGGCGAAGGTCAAGGCGCAGGGCATCCAGTGCATCAGCAACCTGAAGCAGATCGGCCTGGCCAACTTCATGTATGTCAACGAGTACGGGCACACCGTGCCGTACCGACTCGACGACAACCTGTGGATGCGGAGCCTCGTGAACCTCTACGCCCAGGTCGACAAGGTCCGGATCTGTCCCACGGCCCCGTACCGGCGGAAGTTCCCCCAGGGCAGCGCGACCTCCGCCTGGGTCTGGCCCCTGAGCAACGAGATCAATCCCGCCACGGGCGAACCGCGCTGGGTCGGGAGCTACGCCCTCAATGGGTGGATGTACCATGGCGACTGGACCGTCCAGGACCGGCGTCCGAGCACCACGAACGCCTTCCGGGGCGAGGATGACATCCGATCCCCGGCGATGACCCCCGTGTTCGCCGACGGGGCGTGGGTGGACACCTGGCCGAAGGAGACGGATCGACCCTCCCGGGATCTGCGACTCGGGGTGACTGCAGAGACGGGAGGAACGATCACGGTCATCACGATCGCCCGCCATGGGACCGGGATCGACCGGGTTCCGAAGCTGGTCACAGCGGGCTCCCGTCTGCCGGGAGCCATCAACCTGTCATTCGCCGACGGCCATGCGGGCGTGACGCCGCTGGAATCCCTCTGGGGCCTGACGTGGCATCGCAACTGGCAACCACCCGCCCAGCGTCCGCCGTGACACCGGGTCTGCAGGGATTGGATTCTCCCGCAGAGGCGCCGAGGCGCTGAGCGCGGAGATCACTCAGGTCCAGATCAGTTGGCGGTCGCGGTTCGTACGTCAGTGACGAAATGTGCACACTCAGACACCGACTCGTGGAGCTCCCGCTCTGTTGCGGTTGGAAGTAGGAGTCGCTGATGTCTTCGTTTCCCATTTCTCAGCGCCTCGGCTCCTCCGCGGGAGTTCATTCCGCATGCCGCAGATCGGGTATTGTTTTGATCGTGGCGCCGATCGCATCCCCTTGGGCTGACACTCGGCGAGTTGGGATTCTTTCCTCGGGTTGTCTTTCCAGTTATCAGCAATGGGATGGATGTGTGGTTGGGACTTCCCAGCAGGATGATCCGGATGGCGACGGAGCCTCTTGGGTTCTGCTGGGTGCTGCTCGTGGTGCTCACCCTCTGGCTCTGGCGGCGTCGTGACCGGGGGCCGGCGGTGGGAGCGGCTGGGATCGTGCTGTTGCTCAGCCTCTTCGGTGGCACACCGCTCCCGTGGTGGTTGTTGTCCCGACTCGAGGCTCCCTACGTCGGACAGGTCGTAGCGGATCTGCCGAGGGTCGACGCGGTCCTGATGCTGGGTGGCGGCGAGAGCGCGAGCCGGTTGGAGCCGATTGGGTACAACTCCTTGAACGCTTCGGACCGCTTCCTGACCGCCATGCATCTGCTCGATCTCGGCAAGAGTGATCGTCTGGTCCTGGGGGGTGGGTCGTCGACCTTTGATGGGGAGGCTCTCCTCGACAGCGACGCTGTCCTGAACTGGTGGCGTTCCCGTCTCCCTGCAGGAACCCGGGTCGATGTGTTGCCGCACAGCCGGAACACGTTTGATGAGGCGAGGTCGATGATCGGATTGGCCCGGGAACGCGGGTGGAAGCGGATCATCCTGGTGACCTCTGCCGCCCACCTGCAGCGCGCCACGGCCCTGTTCCGGGGAACCCCATTGGAGGTGGTTCCCGTGGGGTGCGACTTCGACGGCACGTTCCACCTCAGGAGCCACCACGCCTGGAGGAATGCCTGGTGTGTGGTCCCACGTGAGGAGGGCTTCCACATCGCGGGCGATTGGTCCCACGAGTGGGTGGGAATCCTCGTGTACCGCCTGCGCGGATGGCTGTAGAACCCGTGCCCGAGATGATCATCACGGGAGGTGTTGTTCCATCGGGACCGGGTCCCGGGCGTGTCGCTTCCCGCAGCGTCCTCGATGGACGTCCTTGGATGACGGGATGGCGGTCCTGGGGATGGGTGATTTGGATGATGACGGCCCTGCTGGGGGGCGGTTGCGTACAGCCTCGGAAGACGGGGCCTCGACCGTTCCGGATGGGCCTCTACGGAATCCACACCAACCAGATGGCGCTCGTCCGGGAGGTGGGATTCGACCTCGTCCGCGGCCCAGCGAATCAGCCGTTCCTCGATGCCGCCCAGTCGCATGGCCTGGGGGTCCTTGCCGAGCCCGGTGACGCGGCCGGTCCGAAGCTCAACCGCCAGGTGGTGCGGAACACGGTCCGCCGGTTCGACCGCCATCCGGCCCTCTGGTCCTGGTACCTGAGCGATGAGCCCGACCTGAATGGGATCCCGGTGGAGGAGGTCCGGCGGGTACAACGGGAGGTCCGACGGGCCGGTGGGGCCAAGCCCACCTCCCTCGTCGTGTTCGAGGGACCCTCACTATCGGAGTATCACCAGACGGACATCCTCATGGTGGACCGGTACCCGATCGGCTGGCACCCGCTCGCCGCCTACTTCCAACACCTGCGTCACGGCGGTGTCGCGGCCGGAGTCGGAAAGCGCCGGTTGTACGGAGTGGTCCAGGCATTCGACTGGTCCTACTACCGCGACATCCTGGATGTCATCCCGGGAAGTCCACTGGGTCCACCAACCCGAGACGAACTGCGCTGCATGGTCTATGGATCCTGGATCCTCGGGGTCGAGGGACTCTTCTTCTACGCCTACGACGACGGACGCTGGAAGATGTCCGAGCATCCGGAGGTCTGGAACGGGTTGTCTGCGGTCGTGCGGGAGGTGCGGTCGAGGGCGCCGCTCTTCGAGGCCCGGTACGTGCCGAGTCGGCTCCGGATCCGCTGTCACGAACGGAGGCGCGAGTTCAACGAGGCGCTTGAGCCGGCCCTGATCTATGGGCTCTTCGATGTGCCGTCCGACCGATCTGGAATGTCTGCGGGACGCTATCTCGCCGTTGTGAACACGACCCAGGAGGAACTCTGGGTCCGACTGGAGGGGGAGGGGGTTCCGCAGGGTCGGCTCCCGGTGCTCGGGGAGGGACGTGAGGTCTTTGTCGACGCCCAGTCCTGGTTGGACGGGATACCGCCCTATGGAGTCAGGATCTATGGACCGATCTCTGGGATCAGGCCCTGAGTCCCATCCGACGGTCTCCTGCAGGGCGACCTCAGCCCGTGGGCTGGGAGGCGAGCCGACGGAGATACTCCCAGGAATAGATACCCGTCCCGTGACCATCCGCCCAGCGGGGCTGGAACCCGTAGCCACCCACCAGTCCGTACGTGGACATCGTGAAGGACTGCGCCACCAGCGGCTTCGGAGCCGGTCGGTGCACGACGCCGAGGACGTCGGTCTCGCCCTGGCAGTTCGCGCAGGGGCATCCGCGACGCAGCCGTTCCAGCGGGATGAAGTCCTCGCCTCCGTCCGACCACTTGATGGCGAGTTCCGATCCGATCACGGTGAGATTGTCTGGTCGCATGCGGAGAGCATGCCGTGGGTTGTCCGGGTGTCCACTCCCGCGGATTCGCTGCAGGCCCTGGAGAGGTCCCATGGAGCTTGAGATCCGGCCGGCCTCCGTCGCGGACCTGGAGATCGTGCGGGACATCGCCGAACGTCTCTGGCCCGAGTGCTATGGCACCTTGCTTCCCGCGGGACAGGTCCGGTACATGCTCGACTGGATGTATGCCCCCCATCGGCTGCGGTCGGAGTGGGACCGGGGTGTCCGGTATCGCCTGGCGCTCGTCGAGGGCAGGCCGGTCGGCTACCTGGCCTGGGAACGTGAGTCCGGGAGTGATGCTGCCTTCCTCAACAAGCTCTACCTCGTCACGCAGTTCCAGGGCCGAGGCCTTGGCCAGGAGATGATCGCGTTGGTCCGTCGTGAGGCGTCCGAGGAGGGGGCCCGTCACCTCGAGCTGCGGGTGAAACGACAGAACAGGAAGGCGATCCGGGCCTACGAACGGGCTGGGTTTGTGGTGATCCAGACACTTGTCACCGACATTGGCTCCGGCTTCGTGATGGACGACTTCCTGATGCGTCTGGGACTGGAGCGGGCGTCCTCGGTCGGCGCTTCCGGAGTCCGGCCCTAGGGTTTGGGCTGTCCAATCCGGTAGAGGTGCTCCTTGGTCCGGATGAACAACGCGCCATCGGCGACGGCGGGACTGGCGAGCGTCCGTTCACCGAGATCGTTCTTCGCCACCACCTCGAAGGTCGGGGCCGCCTTCACGACCGTGCAGAGGCCGGCCTCATTGATGAAGTAGACCCGGCCCTCGGCGCCGATGAGGGATGCCGAGTAGTCCCCCTCGAGGCGTTCGTTCCAGAGGACCTTCCCGGTGGCGGCCTCGGCACAGGTGGCCACGCCGCCGTCGGAGACAAAATACACCCGGCCCTGGTCGACGAGGACGGAGGGGGTGTTGGGGGCGCCGCGATTCGTCTGCCAGACGATGTGGGTCCCGGTGAGGTCGCCCTCGCCCCCGGGTCGGATCGCGAGGAGGCTGGCCCGATCGTATCCCGTACCGATGAAGAGCAGTCCGTTGGCGAATACGGGTCGGGGGATCACTGAGTAGCCGTTGCCGTAGGTCACGCGCCAGAGCTCGCGGCCGGAGGGCGGGTCATAGGCAAGGACCGCGCCGCTGGCGGGGCTGATGATCTCCCGGCGGGTGCCGTTGGTGATGAGGAGGGCCGTGCTGAAGGAGAACTTCTTCGCCGCGTCGGTCTCACGGTCCCGCCGCCACCGGATGTCACCTGTCTGGGCGTCCAGCAGGACGGCGAAGGGCTTCTCGGCACCGTCGCAGCTGAAGAAGATTCCGTCCCCGGCATGGATCGGGGATCCGCCGTTGCCATGCACCGGGGAGTACTTCAGTGAGGTCTGCCGCCAGAGGACCTTTCCGTTGGAATCGAGGCAGGCCGTCCCGAGGTGCCCGAAATGGACCACGATCCGGTCCTGGAACACGAGCGGGGTGGGGCTGGCCTTGGAGTTCTTCGAGTGCATCGAGCCGCCGTTGCCCGGTTCCTCGAAGATGATCTTGTTCCAGATCGTGTGCCCATCCTTCGGGTCGAGGGCGAGGGCCCTGAGCTCGAGTCCGCCCTGGGACGAGGGCGTGGCGGTGGTCAGGTAGATCCGGCCATGGGCCAGCACGGGGGACGACCAGCCCTCGCCGGCGATGGGCACCTTCCAGGCGATGTTCTGGGTGGAGGTCCACTGGGTCGGCACCTGTCGGGCGTCCGAGAGGCCCTGTCCGGTGGGTCCCCGGAACTCCGGCCAGTCGGTCGCAGCCTCGATGGGATTGCCCAGGGCGAGGGTGGCGATTCCCATCAGCACCGTCAGCGTCAGTCGGGGGAGGAAGGACATGCCGAGGACGATAAGGCGCGTGTGGGTCCGCGGGAAGGCTGTCGATCCGAACTCCACCAACGAAAACGGCCCGCAGGGCATCCTGCGGGCCGTCTTGGATGGGATTCCGGATCGCTCAGGCCGCGGGGGCGGCGGCGACCTCCTCGATCTTCGAGTTCAGCTCGAGCCAGTCGAGGACCTTGCCGGTGAGGATGTCCTGCTGGATCTCCGGGAAGGCGTTCTTCTCCTGGAGCGTCTTCACCATCTTGGCCGGATCCATGTTGTTCTGCTCGGCGAGTGCGAGGACCCGCTGGGTGATCTCCTGGTTGGAGATCGTGATCTTCTCAACCTCGGCGATGCGGTTGAGGACGAAGGCGGCCTTGACGCGGTCGACCGCGTTGGTCTGGGCGCTCTGGAAGATCTCGTTCTTCTTCGACTCGATGACCTCCTTGGCGACGCCCCGCTGCTGGTTCTCGTTGACGATGTTGTAGACGAGGTTGCGGGTCTCGGTGGAGACGACGCTCTCAGGGAGGTCGAACGTGACCAGTCCGAGCAGCTGCTTCAGCAGCTGGTCCCGGACGGCGCGCTTGGAACGGAAATCGAGCTCGTTCTGGAGGTCCCGCTGCACACCGGTCTTGAGTTCCTCGACACTGGCGGCACCGAAGCCCTTGGCGAACGCGTCATCCACCTCGGGAAGGGCCTTCTCCTTCACGCCGGTGACCGAGACCTCGAACGCCCCCTCCTTGCCCTGGACCTCGGAGATGACGAAGTCGGCGGGGAAGGTGACCTTCACGGAACGGGTGTCGCCGGCCTTGGTTCCCACCAGCTGCTCGGTGAATCCGGGGATGAAGGAGTTCTCCTGGATGAGCATCCACATGCCCTGCTTCTCGGTCAGCCCCCGGGCGGTGGGGTTGAAGTCGGTGATGGGCTTGCCCTCGCAGGTGCCCTTGTAGTCGACCACCGCGACGTCCCCGGTCTGAACGGGACGGGTGACGTCGTTGTAGGAGGCCTGCTGTTCCCGCAGGATGTTGATGGCCTTCTCCACCTCGGCGGATCCGGCGGTCGCGGTCTCGCGCTTGGCCGAGAGGCTCTTGTAGTCGGGCAGCTCGAACTGGGGCGCATGCTCCAGCGTGACGGTGTAGCTGAACGTCTGGCCCTTGCCGAAGGACTGCTCCTCGACGCCGAGGGTGACGAGCACCCGGAGCTTCTGCTGCTCCGTGGCGTCGCGGTAGGAGGCCTCGAAGAGCTTCTTTCGGGCGTCCTCGGCGATCCGGTCGGCGAAATTCTTCAACACGAGGTGTTTCGGGGACTTGCCGGGGCGAAACCCGGGCAACTGGGCGTATTTCTGGTACTGCCCACCGACCTCCTCGAAGGCGGCATCCACCCGGTCGACGGGCACCTCAACGCGCAGCAGCTTCCGGCAGGGGCCCAGCGATTCGACGGTTACGTTCACGATTCAGTTCCTTTTCTAGGGGATTATCTCAGGTCGCGGGAACGGGACGTCCACCGCTGACAAAGAGTTATGAACCTAGAAAAGCGCCAGCAAGGTGGTCAAGTGTCCGGTATACCACATTTCCGGTCGACACCAGCTGCGGGGCCGACTGCCGTCGTCGTCCGGCATCCGCAGGCCGTCTAGGCCTTCCGGGCGACGACCCTGACCAGATCGAGCTCCAGGAGTTCCTGGTCCGACAGATCGCGTCCGGCAAGTGAGATGCGGTTGTATCCCAGGGCGCGAAGAGTCTTGAGGGCTATTCCGGGGTCTGCGCCCCGGTCCCGTGCCATCTTGTTGTGTAGTTCCAGGAACAGGATGCACCGGTGTTCACCGAGGGTTTTGCTGCCCCCTTTCAAGACGTCTCCCTCAAAGCTTTCGACATCGATCTTGATCAAGTCAGGCGTCCCGAATTCCCCAACGAGGTCGTCGATCGTGCGGATGGGGACCCGTATGCGATCCTTCTGGGGCTGGTCGCCGGGGAGGACGAAATAGCCCGAGGAGGCTATCCCAGCGTCGATCATCTCCAATTCACCAGGGGTGGCGCCGGCCGCGGCCTGAAGAACCGTCACTCGGGAGGCCCAGTCATTGCCATTCGCGATGTGTTCCACCATCCGGCAGGCGACCGGTGATGGATCGACGGCGACCGCCCTTGAGCCTGGTCCGCAACGACAGAGCATCCCGAAGGTGAAAATGCCGAAGTGGCACCCGATATCCAACATGAACGGGTTCTTGTGCTGACCCAGCTCGGTCAGGAATTCGTCGAACTCCGCGACCTGATCCGGATCATGCTCGATGAGATGGAAGGACCCCTCGATGGCGGCCTGCGGGCATCGGAACCGGAGACCTGCCCGAGACGAGTATTCCACGTCGGGACCTCTCCCCATCCACCACCACCGGATGGAACGGCCTGGAGCTCGCAGAAAATTTCGAACCCCTCGGGGAATGGCTCGAGCGACGGAGCGGACAAGACTCATGGCAAAGTTGAATTCCGGCCCCGAAGATATCGCTGCGAGGCGTGTTCGATGACACCGAGGTTGTGGGCTTAAACAGGAAGGGGGTCAACGAGATCCATCGGGTTGCATGGAGATGAACCCATTCCCTTGGCGACAAAACACCGAATGCGGATTGCAAAGTTGCCCATTGGCGAAACCGGGTAGCTTGGGGACCCTGCCGCCGCGGTGGCCATGACTTCTCTCGCTACACGACTCCTCACCGATTTGATCGCGGTGCCCAGTGTCAATCCGGCCTTTGTGCCTCCGGGGGATCCAAGAGCCGGCGAGGCCCGGATCGCCGCCAAGGTTGCCGACCAGGCCCGGGGTGCCGGCCTGGATGTCAGGCTTGAGTCCGTGGTGCCGGGACGCCCCAACGTGATCGCCCAGCTCACGCCTCCGGGTCGACCCAAGCATCGGATTCTTCTGGCCCCCCACTTGGACACCGTGGGTTTCCCGAGTCTCGACACCCAGCTGGTCCCCCGGGTGCGGGACGGGAAGGTCTTCGGTCGTGGGGCCTGCGACACCAAGGGATGCGTGGCCGCCATGCTCTCCGCGCTGATTCGCGTCACGCGGTCCGGAAGCCGCCCGAAGAACACCGAGATCCAGTTCGTTGGATTCGTCGACGAGGAGAACGAGCAGATGGGTTCCCGGTACCATGCCCAGCATCACCGTCCGGCCGACCTCGCCATTGTTGGGGAGCCGACCCGGCTGGAGGTCGTCACGGCTCACAAGGGAGATGTCTGGCTCCGGCTCAAGACCACCGGCCGATGCGCCCATGGGGCCACCCCCCACCTCGGGCGGAATGCCGTGCATGCGATGTCCAAGGTGGTCGATCTGCTCGAGACCACCTATCGACAACAACTCACCCGTCGGACCCATCCACTGCTCGGCACGCCCACCATCAACGTCGGGGCGATCCGCGGCGGCACCCAGCCGAACATCGTCCCGGACCAGTGCCTGATCGATGTCGACCGGAGGACCCTGCCCGGGGAGACGGAGGCCAAGGTCCGTCGTGAGCTCAGGAGCCTGTTCCGCAGCGAGGGTGTCCGGGTGTCGTTCGAGCCGCTGCGTCTCTCGCCCTGCGATCCCCTGGAGACCTCCCCGGATCTGACCTGGGTGCAGTCCCTGTGCCGGGCGGCGCGACGGAGTCGCACGGTGGGGGTCCACTATTTCTGCGACGCGGCCCCGCTCGCGAAGGCCGGCACGCCCGCGGTCGTGTTCGGACCCGGTGACATCGCGCAGGCCCATACGGCCGAGGAATGGATCTCGATCGCGAGCCTCGAGCGCGGCACCGACATCCTAGAGCGTTTTCTCCGGTCGCTGCCCTGAGGGATCCCATGCGGCTGGCCTTCCTGACCCATGAACCCTTCCATCCGCCCAGCGGGGGCGGATCGGCCGAGGCTGTCTACCTGGTCGAGGAATTCGTCCGACGGGGACATGAGGTGCACCTGTTCGGACCCGAGTTTCCAGACAGTGCCGAGGTCGCCTCGCGGAGGGGGTTCATCATGCATCCGTTCCGGGGATGGAGGATGGGACGCTACGCCCGCGCCCGGAACCTCAAGTACCTCCTGTACCCCAGGGCCCTCGCCGCGCTGGTGCGGAGGACGCTGCGGGAGCAACAGGCGGGGAAACCCGGGTTCCGGTTCGACCTCCTCTTCGCCCAGCACACCATCTCGGCGGTGGCAGCCGGGATGGTGAAGGGGGATCTCGACATTCCGATCGTCCTCAACTTCCTCGATTACCTGACCGGTTTCATGGAGACCTGGCCGGCGTGGTCGATGCCCCGGCCGGTGGTGCGGGCGTTGACCCGATTCGAGCTGTCGTTGCCGCGGCGATTCGGGGCCGAGGGCATCCTGACCGTGTCGACCCCGCTCGCCGAACGGTTCGCTGCCACCGGGTTTCCGACGGAGCGGATCAGGGCGATCCAGTATGGCTATGACGCCCAGCGGTTCCGGCCTGCATCGTCCTCCGACGGGGGCCTTGAGCCGCTGGTGGTGATGCATGGTTCGTTCGACCGCCACCATCTCGGTGCCATCGCCCGCGAGACGGTGTTGCGGGTGACGGCGGCCCGACCGGGCACCCGATTCCGTTTCGTGGGACGCCGGACTCCCGCGTTGGAGCACTTCGCAAGGGACCTCCGCGCGGTCGCGCCCGATGTCCGGATCGAGCTGCCCGGGTTCGTTCCCTACGACGAGGTGTGTCGCGAACTGCAGCAGGCCAGCGTGGGGCTTGTGCCCTACGAGGAATCCAACGGGACCCACTGCGCGTTCGTCGCGAAGGCCGTGGAATACCTCGGTTGTGGTGTGCCCGTCGCCAGCACGCCGCTGGAGAACCTGCAGCGTTATTTTGGCGACGAGCTGGCCGTGCGGTTCAGCACCCGGTTCCAAGGTGCCGACCTGGCGGCTGTGGTCCTGGGCTGGCTGGAGACGCCGGCGGCGGAGCGGCGGCGTCGGGGACAGGCCGCCTCGGAGCGGGTGGGACGGGATCTCGACTGGTCCGTCGTCACGGGGAACGCCGCGGAATTCGTCGAGCGGATCGGTGCGGGTCGATCGGTTCGTTCGGCAGCGTCCTGAATCCACTCACCGGACGTTCCACTGGTTGTCGTCGACGCCTCGGTAGGTGGCTTCAAACGGCGTCCTTCGGACGCTGCCGTCGCAGTAGGAATAGAAACCGCGGCGTCCGTGTCGCCCCTCCCCCTTAGGAGCCAAGTCCGGGTTCCGTCCATCCACCTGGAGCGCCCACCCCGTGGCTCCTGCGACATTGGGGAACAGGTCGATGGGGGGTGCAGCCCGCCCGCGTCTCCAATGAAAGGGATCCGTCGGGTCCGCAGTATCACTCCAGGGATCGAGGCACATGTCGAAGTACTCGCTCGACCAGAAGGGGTGCTCGCGCGAGCCCACCGGGAGTGGGTCTGGCACCGTGACCCCGACGACCCTCGACCACCGATTGTGACGGGGTGCCGCGTACACGGTGTCCGCCGGACGCCGGAAGTCCCCAAGCCGTGCCCCGATGCCGGTGACGAACCCGTTGTCCAGGAACGACCCCCACATTGCCGGTTCCAGTCGGTCCGGGTCGGCCGGATCGAACCAGACCTGCCGGTTGGACCGTGCCTTTCCGGAGGCGTCCACGCCGCCCTGCATGCCCCCGATGTAGGCGTTCAGGGCGTTCTGATATCCTTGGACATCCCAGAATCCGAGGGTCGCGGGTGGACCATCCCCGTCCGGCCGCATCGTGGCGGGGAAGCGATCCTGATGGTCGTCCGCGTAGAGCGTCGCAGCGAGGACCACCTGACGCATGTTGTTCATGACAGCCGCCCCCTGTCCGGCCCGCCGAGCTCTGGCAACGGCGGGCAGCATCACCGCGGCGAGGATGGCAATGATCGCGATGACCACGAGCAGTTCGATCAGGGTGAAGCCCCGGGGACGTGACCGTCCCCGCTGGCATTCCGGATGTCGCGATGCCGAAGTCCGGACCTGCAGCGTACCCGGAAGGGTTTCCCGCATGGCAACTTCTGGAGCAGGTATGTCCATGGTCTTCGCAACGACCTCTTGAGGATACCAGAGTCTGCCCGCGGGGGGTGTAAAAGGGTTTCTGTAAATTGCTTAGGACTTCACTTCACCTCCCTCCCTTTGGGGGGAGGCGAAGCGAAGGCGAGCGTAGCGAGCCCAGCGTAGCCGACCCCCAAAGGGAGGG
>JBDLQQ010000087.1:0-15365 GCA_039800465.1 Verrucomicrobiota bacterium | reverse complement strand
CCGGATCCCCACCGGCTTGCCTGTCGGATTCCCAACTCAGCCGATATGCCCCAGAAGCCGCGCCCCTCCCGATCCAAGACCCCGAAGTCCCCTGGAAAACCGTCCCCGAAGCCCCCCTGTTCCCGGGTGGGGGATCCACCGGCTCCCAAGACCCCGAAGCCCCGCCTGAGGACAACGGACGCACCCCAAAAACCGACCCGGGCGGTGGCGGTACGCCCTGGGTCGACCCGCTCCACTTCCGCGAAAGCCGTCCCGACAGCGCCCGCTGCGCCTCGGAAGTCGGCAAGCCGCGCCACGTCATCGCCGCGCGCGACGGCCGGGAAGAAGCCGACCCCTTCGACTCGTCCTGCAAAAACCACCCCCGCCCGGGATGCTGCGACACCCATGAGGGCTCGGAAGACGTCCGGATCCACCCGTCCCAAGCCCTCGGGAACAACCCCAACCCGTTCCACCGCCCGGAAACCCGTCCAGACCCGGACGGTGAAAGGCTCCCGGAAACCCACGACGCCAACACCACAACCGACAGCGGCACCGGCCGCTCTGATCCGGGAGACGTCACCGGCCGTATCGAAGACGGCGGATCCCAAGGCTTCGCCCCGACCCCGGCCGCGGGCCGAGGAACCGCTATCGAGCGGCAGCGAGACCGCCTCCCCGCTGCCCCCATCGTTGTCGGCCCTGCTGCAGTCCGGGGACTACCCGTCCCAACAACTCGTGGGCCGACCCGGCGTCGCCACCCCGACCGCCGGCATCCTGCGGCTTTCCCCGCCGCTTCCTACCAAGGAGGCTCCAGTGGCCCCGGCCGGACCGTCCCCACGCCGGAGCCCCCTTCCCGTTCCGGCCCACTTCCCCGCCACGATCGAGATCGAGGGACGGGATCCCTACTCGCTTTCGGTGCACTGGCAGGCGGACGCCTCGGGCGTGCCACCCGGACGCAGCCTCCGGCTCCGGCTCTTCGCCCACAGCCTCGAGGGTCCCTGGATGCTGGAACAGCCCGTGTCTCCCTCCGGACATCGGACCCTTCCGGTCCTCTACGCGAACACGGTCTACATCGCTTCGCTCGGGATCGTCTCCGAGTCCGGCACGTGGCACCCCCTGGCGGTGTCGGCACCCGTCCGCACGGCACCGGACGCCCCGACGCATTCCTGGACCTCGGTGATGGCCCTGTTCCCAGGGGCCGACATCTCAACCGGATCGTCCGATGAACCCGGGGTGTCCCGCGGGTTCCCGACGGCCTCGATGCTCACCCCTCCGGGACTCCCGGACGAAACGACCGCGGGACTCCTGGCGACAGTCGGCTCGGAGTCCCTCGAGTGGGGTCCGGACGCGGCCAGCTCCGGGTCGGTCGCAAGGCGGCCCCTACCCCGCACCGACATCGTCCGGGGCGCGGATCTCGGGGCATCCCCGACACCGGGCAGCGCGGCGTGGACGCCTGCCTCCGTCGGCGTCCCGGGGTCGGTCCCGGTCCCGTCCCCGGCGTCGCCACCGCCTCCGGGTTTCTGGTTCCGGATCCATGCGGAACTCATCCTCCACGGCAGCACGGAACCGGGCGCCTCGGTCACGATCGGCGGCCATGCGGTCCGGCTTCGGGACGACGGCTCGTTCACCTTCCGGTTCTCGCTGCCGAACGGGTCCTTCGAACTGCCGGTCGAGGCGGTGAAGGCCGATGGTTCAGACCGCCGCTCGGCGGACCTGGCCTTCACCCGGCACACGGTGGAACGGGGGGATGTGGGGGTGCACCCGATCGATCCCTCCCTGAAACCACCGCTGGCGGAATCGGTGCGCTGACCGGATGGAGCCGGTCCTCCAGCCGCGGCATCCCGTCCACCTCGCGCTGGTGCTCCACGCGCACCTGCCCTTCGTCCGCCACCCGGAGCATCCCGAGTTCCACGAGGAATCGTGGCTTTTCGAGGCGATTCTCGAGAGCTATCTGCCCCTGCTCGGAGTCCTCGAGGGATGGGCCCGCGACGGCATCCCGGGGCGTCTCACGCTGAGCGTGTCGCCCACGCTCGGGACGATGCTCGGCGATCCGCTGCTGCGGGACCGGTTCGGTCGCCATCTGCGTCGGGTCTCCGAGCTCGCCGAACAGGAGGAGATCCGGGCCCATCTCGAGCCGACGCGGCGCCGGGCGATCCGATCCCACCGGGAATGGCTGCACGCCCAGGCCCGGGTGTGGGACCGCTGGGAGGGACAGGTCCTCCGGGGTTTCGCCGCAGCCGCCGGGTGGGGCCAGATCGAACTCATCACCTGCTCGGCAACCCACGCCCTCCTGCCGCTGCTCCGACGTCAACCCGACCGCCTCCGCCGACAGCTCCACACCGCAGCCGAGTTCCACGAGTCCTGGACCGGACATCGCTCCCGGGGGGTCTGGCTGCCGGAATGCGCCTGGCATCCGGACCTCGACCCCCACCTCGTCGAGGCCGGATTCCAGTGGTCGATCGTCGAGTCGCATGGGCTTCTCCGGGCGGACCCGCGTCCGCGTCAGGGACTCCTCGCACCGGTCCTCACGCCTGCCGGCCTTGCGGTGTTCGGACGCGACCCTGCGAGCGCCCGACAGGTCTGGAGCCGCGAGGGCGGATATCCGGGCGATGTCCGGTACCGGGAGTTCCACCGGGATGTCGCCGACGAAGCGGAATGGGACTACATCCGCCCCTATCTGCACGGTGCGGGATCAAGATCCCCCACCGGGATCAAGATCCACCGGGTGACAGGGTCCGGTCTGGACAAGGAGCTCTACGACAGCGAGGCGGCACAGGCCACCGCCCGGGAACATGCGCGGCACTTCGTGGAGGAACGACTCCGCGTGGGCGCCGAGGTGGGTAACCGGATGCCGCGTCCCCCTGTCATCCTGGCCCCGTATGATGCCGAGCTCTTCGGACACTGGTGGTTCGAGGGGCCTGTGTTCCTCGACGCCGTGGCTCGGGAGATCCATCGGCTCGGAGGAACCGTCGAACGGGTGAGCCCCTCGGAACACCTGGAGCGGTTCCCCTGGCTGGAGCGGTCCATGCCGGCGGAGTCGACCTGGGGCGAGGGCGGCCACCTGTCGGTCTGGCTCGACGAGGCGACCAACGCCTGGATCCAACCCCGTCTGACCCGCGCCTCGCGACGCCTCGATGTCCTCCTCCAGAGGCGACACGGAACCCGGGCAACCGAGGCGGTCCGACGCCTCCGGCGACAGGCCGAGCGGGAACTGCTGCTGGCGGAGGCGAGCGACTGGCCCTTCCTGATGCAGCGGGGCACCGCCGGGGACTACCCGCGTCGCCGCGTCGAATCCCATCTGGACCGGCTGGAGGCGATCCTGCAGCTCCTCGAGACCACTCCCTCCCCGGAGGCACCCGCGTGGCTCGACGACCTCGAGTCCCGCCACAACCTGTTCCCGGGAGCGGGTCCGAAGGACTGAACCGCCAGGCTCCTCAACGGAACAGCCCGAAGGCCTCGAGCCCCTCGAGGATCCCCGCCGCGCAGGTGTTCCGGGCGAGGTAGCCCCCCTCGGCGCGGACCTGGTCCTTCACCACGGACAGGCCATTCGACGGCGTGATCAGCCAGTGGGCCACCTCCCGACGCAGCATCGGCAGGTCGTTGAGATGATCCCCCGCCGCACAGGTCTGGGCTGCGGTCAGCCCCAGGAGCCGCTGGATCTCCTGCAGAGCCGTACCCTTGCTGTACCGGCGATGGCTGAGCCGGAGATAGACATCGTTGCGGACCGGCACCAGCTCCACCACCGACCTGCAGAACGCCTCGAGCTCGTCCTGGATCGCATCCATCTGGGCATTGCTCCGGGCGATGACGCAGAGGGGAGACCAGGTGTCGTCGTAGAATGTCGCGTCGAACCGTGACTCGAGCCCCGAGAACAGCGCCCGCAGTGCCGAATCGTTCCTCGAGAACACCTCCTGGTGGTCGGTCTGGCAGGCCGTGTGCCAGGGCTCCACCGCCTCGTAGTGCCCGCGGACATGGCGGTGGATCTCGCGCTCGACCGTCACGACGAAGTCCGGCAGGGCCCGGGCCCTCGCGCGACCCAGGCTCTCCAGGAGGCTGGCGAGGTGGCGACCCGTGTTGATCACCCAGACCCCGGACCGCCGCTGGAACTCCAGCATCCGGTCCTGGAACAGGTCCGGGATCGGCGCATGGGCAAAATCCTCGTGGATCGTTCCATCAAAGTCGGTGGAGACGATCCGGATGTCGGCGGAGGGGGTGGTCATGAGATCGGTCGGAATCCTTCCGGGAACGCCCAGCCGGACCTGTCACGCATCGCCGCGGGACACCTGGCGCAGCTGCGAGGTCAGGTAGGGCAGCAGCTGCTTCTTGCGCGACACCACCCCGTCCATCTGGAAGACCCCGGGCACGACCTCCGGGTAGGCGATCGTGTCGACGAGCTGGGAGGGACCGGCGACCATGAGGAGCGACGTCTGCTGCACGACGTCGGTGACGAACAGGGCCGAGAAGAAGAGGCCCCGCTGCTCCCGATGGCGGTCGAGCGCAGCGCGGACCTCGTCGGAGCGCTTCCAGAAGGCGTCGAATCCTAGCTCCTCGATCTGGGCCACGCTGAACCGGTGCCCCGCCTCGAGGTATTCCTTGCAGTCCACGGCGATGGCCTTCTCGGGCGGCTGGGACACCAGGACCGACCCGGAGCTGAAGACCTTCTCCGTGAAGTCCCGGGCGTTCACGCCCGACTGCTTCTCGAGCCACGCCAGGATCTCCGCATCACGCCGCGTGCTCGTCGGTGACGTCAGGTTCAGGGTGTCCGTCACCAGTCCCGCCAGCATGATCCCGGCGATGCTCGGTGTCGGATCAATGCCATGCCGCAGGAACAGGTCGGCGACGATCGTGCAGGTGGACCCGACCGGTTCGTTCCGGAACAGGATCGGCTGGGCGGTGCTGAAGGCGCCGAGACGGTGGTGGTCGATCACCTCGAGGATCTCCAGCTGGTCCGCCCCCTGCACGGCCTGGGTCAGCTCGTTGTGGTCGACCAGGATCAGCTTCCGGTCCACCGGCTTGAGGAAGTCCGACTTCGACAGGATGCCCACCACCCGGCCGTCGGCATCCTCGATGGGGAAGGTCTGGAACTGGGATACGGCGGCGACCTGCTGGATGTCGGCCAGGCGCTCGTCCTCGCGGAACCTCAGGAATTCCTCGCGGAGGAGCCTCGAGACCGGGATGGAGGCCCGGCACAGCATCGCCGTGGTCGCCGAGTCGTGGGGCGAGATCATCAGCGTGACCTCGTTCCGACGCGCCAGCTCATGGATCTCGGTCGAGATCTCCAGCCCGCCGGTCACGATCACCACCCGGACCCGTCCCTGGATCGCGATGCGCTGGATGTCCTCGCGATCGCCCACGACCACGACCAGCTTCTCGGGCGCGTAGTTGGAGAGGCGGGCCGAGAATGACGTCGCCTTCATCGCCGCCAGCATCAGCACCAGGTCCTGCTCCTGGTCCGGCTCGAAGGCGCAGATCATCTTCGCCCCGAGCGTCCGCGAGATCATCCGGACCGAGGAGAGGATCCGACGGGAGTCGAAGACGCGGTTCGTGGAGGGGACGAAGTACTTCGTCGCCTTGAAGATCGAGAGCAGGCCGAGACAGCGGCGGTCGGCATCGAGCACGGGCAGCACCCGGATGTTGCGCTGGTCCATCATGGTCAGCGCATCGACCATCGAGGTCCGGGGTGGGACGGAGATGACGTTCGACTGCATGACGTCCCGGACACGTGGGGCGACATCGCTGACGAACCGGGGCGCGGGGATCCCGAAATGCCGCAGGACGAAGTCGATCCGCTCGTTGGTCTCGCCGCACCGGGCCGCCACCACGTCCCGCATCCCCGTGCGACGCTTGAACTCCGCGTAGGCGATGGCGGAGCAGATCGCGTCGGTATCCGGGTTGCGGTGTCCGATGACAAGGGTCTCACTCATTCGGTCTGACGGGCGGAATCCTCCCGGCCTCACGGTGCCGTGGCCCCCTCCGGCTTGTCGAGTGTCACGCCGGTCGCGGCTTCGAAATTTCCGCTTCCAGCCCGGCACCCCCAGCCGCGAGAGTCCTGCCATGTCCGCACCCGTGCTCGCCATCGCCAACCAGAAGGGGGGCGTCGGCAAGACCACCACCTCGGTCAATCTCGCCGCCTGCCTCGCCCAGCAGGGCCACAAGGTCCTGCTCGTCGACCTCGACGCCCAGGCCAACGCCACCAGCGGCCTCGGCCTCGAGAAACGCGAGGGCGGCAGCGTGTACCGGCCCCTCCTCGGGGAGGGCACCCTCACCGAACGGATCCAGCCCACCGCCCTGCCCCGGTTGTCGATCCTCCCGAGCGAGGTCGACCTCTGCGGCGCCGAGGTGGAGCTCGCACGGATGGATGACTACCTCAACCGTCTCAAGAAGGGCCTCGAACCCCTCCGCGAAGGACACGGCTTCGATGTCATCGTGCTCGATTGCCCACCCTCCCTCGGGATCCTGACCCTCAACGCATTCGCAGCCTCCGATCACCTGATCATCCCGCTGCAATGCGAGTACTTCGCCCTCGAGGGCGTGGCCATGATCACCCGCGTCCTCAAGCAGGTCCGGGAGACCGGCATCAACCCCCGACTCGAGCTCATGGGGATCGTCATGACCATGTTCGATGCCCGCACCCGGCTGTCGCAGAACGTCGTGGCCGAGGTCCGACAGCACTTCGGGGAGACGGTGTTCGAGACGGTGATCCCGAGGACCACCCGTCTTGCGGAGGCCCCCAGCTTCGGCAAGCCGATCATCACCTACGATCCCTACAGCGCCGGGGCCGCCGCCTACGAGGTGCTGGCCACCGAGGTCGCCAAGCGGTTGGGACTGGGTGCGGGAAAGAGCTGAGCGTTGGGTGCTGGGAGCCACACTCACCTCTCAACTTCCCCGCCCCCCTTCGCCCCTGTAAGTTCTGACATGCCGATGAGACAGCTCCTGCGGTTCACCCTCCTCTCCCTCCTGGTCACGGCCCTGCAGTCCGCCTCCCTCGCCGCCACCCGCCCCGTCTCCGTCGGCGAACTCAACTACCGGGATGCCGAGGACACCGATCTCGAGTTCCTCGAGCTGGTGAACCCGGGGACGACCAGCGTCGCGCTCACCGGCGCGCAGTTCACCTCCGGGATCGTCTACACCTTCACCACGGCCACCACCCTCGCGCCCGGCGAACGCATCGTGCTGGTCCGGGATCCCGCGAAGTTCACCCAGCGCTACGGCAGCGCCGGGATCCGGCTCGCCCCCGGCGCCTACACCGGACGCCTCTCGGACGAGGGCGAGACCGTCACCCTGGCCAGCGGGGCCGGGGTCGAGATGCTCTCCTTCACCTACAGCCCCAGCGGACGCTGGCCGAGTCGACCCAACGGACTCGGGAGCACCCTGGAATGCATCGATCCCAACGGGGATCTCGACGATCCCGACAACTGGCGGGCCAGCTCGGAGTGGCAGGGCTCTCCCGGCCGGCCGGGGGCAGGCCCCCAGCGGGTCGTGGTGATCAACGAGATCCTCGCCCACACGGATCCGCCCTTCGAGGACGCCATCGAGCTGTTGAACCTGACCGACAAACCCGTCGACATCAGCGGCTGGTACCTCTCGAACACCCGCGGCAACCCGCGGAAGTTCCGCATCCCGGCCGGCACCGTCCTCCCGGCCAAGGGCTACCGTGTGTTCTACGAATGGGCCGGGACCGGGAACCGCACGGGGTTCAATCCGAGCGGGACCGGTGACTCCCCCGACTTCACGTTCAGCAGTGCGAATGGCGACGAAGGGGTGCTGATGTCGGCGGATGGCTCCGGGAACCTCCGGTTCTGGATGGACACCGTCAGCTTCGAGGCCAGCGCCAATGGCATTCCCTTCGGCCGCCACCCGAATGGCACCGGCAGCTTCACCACGCTGCAGCAGCAGAGCCTCGGGACCGAGGTCAGCATGGGGTTCCCGGTCGAGTACCTCGGCCTCTTCCGGACCGGGGCCGGGGCGCCCAACGCCGGTCCGCTCCTCGGCCCCGTCGTCTTCCACCGCATCCAATACCACCCTCCCCTGGGCGGGGATGAGTTCGTGGAGCTCCGGAACATCACCAGCCTCACCCTGCCCCTCTTCGACCCCCTGTACCCCACCAACACCTGGCGGCTGCGGGACGGGATCAACTTCAACCTCCCGACTGGACTGCTCCTCGAGCCCAACGCGCGCCTGATCATCGCCCCGATCGACCCCGGGGCATTCAGGACCAAGTATTCCATCCCGGCCTCCACGCCCATCATCGGCCCCTACACCAACGCCCTGAACAACGCCGGCGAACGCCTCGCCCTCTACCGCCCCGACCCCCCACAGCTCCCTCCCCACCCGGATGCCGGATTCGTCCCGTACATCCTCGTCGAGGAGGTCGACTACTCGCCGAACGCCCCTTGGCCCACCGGACCCGACGGGGCCGGCCCCGCCCTGCGGCGGCGCATTCCGGTCGGATTCGCCAACGATCCCGCCTCGTGGGAGGCCGATGTCTCGGCACCCCCCACGGCGCCGGCGATCCAGATCGTGAACACCCCGACGCTCCCGCGGATCCGGTTCACCACGATGCCGGGTCAGACCTATCGGCTGGAGCACCAGGCCGCACTCGGGGCCTCCTGGACCGATGCGGGACCGATCCCGAACACCGGCCCCATCGCCGACGTGGAGATCGGTGCGGTCCCTGGATTCTTCCGCGTGCGGATCCCGTAGCGCCAGCAGGACGCCGGGGGCGCACGGCTCCTCTCCGGACGGATCCCCGCACGGATTCCGGCTTCTGTCGGCGCCCCAGGACGCCTAGTCTCGCTCCCACCGATGAAGCCCAACCCCCTCCACCTCCTCCCTCTCCTGACCAGCCTCCTCCCCGCGGCACTCGGCGCCGATGCCGGCATCGGGGTGGGGGCCAAGCCCCTCCCGGGCGCCGAGGTCCTGTTCGACGGTTCGCGCCATATGCTCGATGCGAAGTGGACCTACTGGAAGGGACCGCGCTTCAGCTCCTCACTGCCGATCAAGTGGATCATCGTCCCCGACCCGGTCGACCCCGGCACGGTGGTGATGACCCACGACCCCGCCGCGGCCGGCGGCAAGTACGGGGCGGCCGACATCGTGACCAAGAAGGAGTTCAAGGACTTCCGCCTCCACATCGAGTTCCGGATCGCCGCCCCGGGCGGCAACAGCGGTGTCTACCTCCAGAACCGCTACGAGATCCAGGTCCTCGACGGTGACAAGACGTCACACGGCCTGGGCGCCGTCATCAACGAGACCGAGTCGCCCTACCACGCCTACAACGGCCTCGGGAAATGGAACGCCTACGACATCGAGTTCCGCGCCGCACGGTTCCAGGACGGCAAGCGCGTCGAGAAGGCCATGCTGACGATGTACTTCAACGGCCAGAAGGTCTTCACCAACCAGCCGATCAACCAGGTCTGGGGTGGACCGAACTCCGGGATCGACGGCGGCAATGACGGGGGCAAAGGCATCACGGACACCCCCGGCGGCCTCAAGCTCCAGGACGAGGGCCACGATGTCCGCTACCGGAACATCTGGATCAAGGAGCTGGACCTGAAGGAAGCCAACACGGACTTCTGATGGAGCACGCCTCCCCAGGTGGCGAATCCTCTGCTGTTCGCAGCTACTGTGGGGGTCGGGTCCTTCACCACTCGATCCCGGTGGTTGAACCCGGGCCAGCAGCGGCCGCCCTGGAGCGGAAGCGTGTCCAGCTGCCGAGGGGCACCCTCGAGGTCCTCCACAACAACCCGGATCCCATCCGATTCCTGGCCCACCTCGAGCTGAAGGCGGGCGTGGATCGGGGGCACCACGTCCATCAGCGCAAGGAGGAGTCGTTCTACCTGATCTCGGGACACGTCACGATCGGAGTCGAATCCCTCGACACCGGCGAACGACATCTCCTCGATGTGAACCCCGGCGACCTGGTCCAGATCCTCCCCGGCATCGCCCATGCGGTCCGCATCCACGAGGCGGGCCACGCCGTGGAGTTCTCACCGGAACCCGTCGGCATGGACGACACGCGACCCCATCGGGTCTGGGCGGATTGAGCCGACAGGCCTTCGGGCCGGCCTCCGAGCCTACTCCACCAGCGACGGTTCCGCTCCGAGGCTCCCGACGAGGCGGTCCAGGTACTCAGGCTGCTTCGCGCGCTCGAGCATCACCCGGGCGTGGGAGAGACGCTGGCGGACCCCAAGCCGCTCCGCCTCGTCCGCATAGCCGGGCTTCGCGAGGAACCGCTCCAGGTACTGTCCGTGCCGCTGCCAGGATCGGACCTCGCCCCGCTGCCGGGCCCGCAGGCGCTCCTGATACCAGTCGCTGGCCAGGACCCGGTCGCGCGAGAACAGGGCCCTCAGCCCAGGATCGCCAAGCCCCTTCCCCTCGAAGGCACCATCACGCATCACATGCAGCAGCGCCCGGAGAGGGGGACAGGCCAGGGTGATCGAACCGTCGTCGAAATACTGCTGCGCCACACGGCGATGGGTCGCCACGACGTTGTCCACCGCATCGGCGAACTCCGCCGGATCCTGCAGCTCCGGCTTCAGCATCTCCTCGGTCAGGACAGCATGGGGATGGTTGAAGATGCGCCCCAGGAACCGGTGGGTGAACAGGTGGGTGATCCGGTATCCGAGACGACTCGCCAGCACCCGGCGATCCCCGACCGAGTAGTCCTCCAGCCGCTCCAGCATGCCATTGGCGATCATCCAGGAGGGCTCCCGCTCCTCCGGACGCATCCGGCACCAGACCTCGGGCACCAGGAGGGAGACGTCGTGGTCGACGCGGTATCGCGGACCGACGCATCCGGCGCTCGTCAGGAAGCCGGGGTAGCCGCTGACGATGTAGCTGATGAGGGCGGCGTTGAGGTCGTAGACCGGCAGGAGCGCGTTGAAGGGCCCCTTGGTCAGCGCCCCCTCGCTGCCCGCACCTGTCGTGGAGGGCGACTTGCCGGTCATGGACGAGATGAACTCCATGAACAGCTCCGGAAGTTCCATGTAGTGGATGGGACCGTAGCAGGCGAGGGATCGGATCTTGCCCTCCGCCGCGTTGTTGCGTCGGCCGGCCAGCACGGCCGTGACGGGCACATGGAGGGCCTGGCCGGGGGCGATGCCGCGGGCGAGCCGCAGCGACACCTCCGCGAGCCGACGCGAGATCGGGTCGGCAATGTCGGGACGCAGCTGTAGGTAGCGGGGGTTCTTGGAGGGCGCGCCATCGACCTTCCGGGGAAACGCCGGACAGGCGAAGAACCCGGGGCCCTTCCCCTCCGCGACCCCGCGGATGAACTGGCGCATCGGCTCGGTGAACTCATGGAACCCCACCGCGTCCTCGGTCAAGGCGACGGCGTCGTCGCGGGTCAGCGGCTCGTAGTTGGAGAAGAAGTTGGTGGGCTCGATGAAATCGCGCTCCGTCGTGTGGTCATAGCCGCGGATCACGGCGTCGTCGGGTCGCTGGAACAGGCGGGTCTCGCAGTTGTGGACGAACTTCAGGGACGGATATCCGGGCTGGGCAGGGGCAAGTCCACCGAGTGCCGACCGGGGCACCACCACGCTCGCGGTGATGTCGTCCTCCTCCTGCACCTTCGCCGCCGGATGGAAGTCCTTCCGCAGCCCGAATGTCCGCCACGCGCCATCCCCGTCGTAGCCGACCCTCAGGAACTGCGTGACCAGACGGCGCCGGTTCACCCTCAGCTCGTTCGACGGAGCGCCATTGATGATGTCGACGGTGAACCGCCGGGCCCAGTCGGACCCCCACGCCGGCTTCCAGAACCGCTTCACCACGAAGACCAGTTCCTTGATGTGCTGTGGGATGGATCCGATCCACCGGTTGTACTCCTCGTTGTAGTCTTCCGTGCTGGGGGTCAGGAGCTTGATGACGCTGCCAAGCGACCGTTCGGGCGACAGGATGGGCCGCCGATCCACGCCGTTGCGCTCCGCGGCACGGAAGCGTCCCGAGAAGTCGCGATCCAACACCGCCTGGACCTCCCCCAGGTCGGCATGGAGATCCGACACGAACACCGGGCCGTGGATCACGGCGTCGGTGATGGGCTTGGAGATCTCGGATTTCCCACCACCGCTGACGGTGCAGGGCTTGTGGCAGAGTGTCGGCTCGGGACGCGTCCCGATCAGCCGCCAGGCCCGGTTGCCCACGGGCTTCTCGAGATGGACCCGGAAGCCATTGGGCAGGACATAATGGTGGTCCAGCAGGAGTTTGATCGAGTGGGTCGCCTGCCCCTGGGGCCAGCTGATGGAGCGGGACTCGATGTCGAACCGGGCGGACTCGGACACATACACGATCCGGGGATCGCGTCGATCGACCGCATGCCCGCCGGGCTGGACCTCGATCTCGGATCCGAACAGCGTGGTCATCGTGGAGAACCGCTGGGTGTAGTCCTGGGAGTGCTGGGAGGCGTCGTACTCGCTGGCGAGGTCGTAGCGCGGGAACACGAGCGCCCCGCCGGCATGCTCCTCCTCGGCCAGCCCCAGCAGGTTCGCGGCGAAGCTGATCTGCGTCTTCACCTCCTTCTTGCAGTAGCCGAAGTAGTTGTCACCGATGATCGTGAAGATCACCCCGGAGGCGTCGCGGGCGCAGAGCTTGAAGGCATTGCCATCGTTGTAGGGCTCATCGGGATCCTGCCAGCACATCCCGTCCTGACGCTGCCGCGGGGTCGCCTCGTCCCAGGTGGGGAGGCCCGCGTCCTTCTTCGTGAGACTGCCGACGAGGTGGGGGGCGAGGAGGACGCATCCCGTGTGGCCGCTCCAGTGCTCGGGATCCAGCGCTGCGTCGTTCTCGGGAAGGGCCGGGTCCCCGGCGTTGCCGAAGATGTTCTCGACGAAGTCCAGATTGCTCACCAGCGAGCCCGGGACGAAGAGCCGCACCTCCATCCGCTGCTCCGCGACGAACCCATCGACCGCGGGGCACACGACGGGGCGGAGGTAGAGCGACACCCAGGTCCGCGCCTGCTCGGGCTGGGAGGCCGTGAACGGCAGGGCCATCATCCCCGATGGTGGCTGCAGGGCCCGACGCAGGATCGTCGCAAAGACCTCCTTCGGCACCGCCTTCTTGTCCGCCGGGATCGGCAACCCGCCCCCCGCCACGTGGAAGATGCCCGCCGTGGTGCGTCGGTCGGACTTCGGGTTGTGCAGGACCCCGTTCGCCACCCGATAACTGCGCAGGAGATCACTCGCAAACTCGTCACGATCCGGCGGCAACGACGCCACACGGGCCATCCCCGCACGATCCAGGACCAGCGTCTGGACCGGCAACCGAGGCGGCACGACGGCATCGCCAAGGTAGTCGTACAGGAACGACTGGATCCGCGCATCGGCGGGACAGAGGTACGACGACAGCAGGCGGTCCTTCTCGCGGCTCCGGGCCACGAAGGAGCCGATGAGCATCGCGGCCTCCGGATTGACCCCGGCCTCGTAGCGGGGCAGGCCCAGCTCCGCCAGTTTCAGGTTGAGGTGACGAATCTCTGCGCGGCCGGATGAGGTATCCATAGGAAGAGGGCCGATCCCAGACCCATAGGAGACTCGTATCGCGGCCGCGACGGATCGGCAAGCGAGGCATCACCACGACCCCGAAAAAGTTGGGTTTTAACCAGTCTGCAAAAAAGACCGCGATCGACCCTGGATCCCCCTACCGAGCCCATCGGCCAGATCGATCCCGGCAGCTTGGTCCGCCTCAGGGCGGGAATCCGATCGACAACTTCAGGGCCGAGTACTCGGGGTGGATCGCCCCGTCCCGCGTCCGGATCACCAACGCCGGCTCCGTCCAGGTCCGATGCCGGAAGTCCTCGGGCAGGTCGCACGACCGCATCATGCCAAAGACTCCGACCAGCGGTGGATCCCCTTCACGGAAGACGATGGGACGGCATCGGACCAGGCTGAGTCCGGCCATCTGGGCCCCCTGCAGGACCCGTCGCCACTGGGTCTCCTCCCATGGGAAGACCCCGGCGAAGAAGCCCCCGGGCGCCAGATGCCGCGAGGCCACCGCACAGTAGTCGACCACGGATCCACGGAGCTCGAACCGGCAGGCCTGCTTCTGCGGATGCCCACTCTCGATCCCGGTGCCCGGAGGGAAGTACGGCGGGCTTCCCGTGATCAGGTCGAAGCGTTCGTCGACGCGCAGGATCTCCCCGCTCCTGAAATCGCCGTGCCGGATGTCGACGCGATCCTCGAGGCCATTGTACCGCGCGGATTTCCGGGCCAGCGCGACGCTGATGTCCTGCGCCTCCACGGTGACGAGTCGGACCCCCTGCAACCGCCAGGCGACCACGGTGGCCACGGTGCCGATGCCACTGCCCAGATCGAGCGCCGTCCGGGCCGACGAACCCCAGGTGGTCCCATACCAGGCCGTGAGGAGATCGTCCGTCGAGAACCGGTGGCCCTCGCGCAGCTGGTACAGGCGGTAGTGGCCGCTGATCGCATCCAGGCTCTCACTCTCGGGAACATCGATCGCACCCAGGGCCCCGGGTGCGGCGGGCCCCGGCTTGGCCCAGCCACGGAAGTGGGAGTCCGTCGCCCCGGGAATCTGAACCTTGCTGTCGCTCACGCGACGATGCTGATCAGACACCCCGCGGACAAAAGACCAAAACAAGGGATGCCGCTTGACTCCCCGTTCCGGGGTGGTTGAACAGGACCATGATTTCCCGGTCGTCGCCCAGGGGCGGTCCCAGTTACCAGGCCTTCACCCTGATCGAGCTGCTGGTGGTCATCGCCATCATCGCCATCCTGGCCGGGATGCTCCTGCCCTCCCTCGCGAAGGCGCGGTCGAAGGCCAACCAGACCTACTGCCTCAACAACCAGCGGCAGATCGGCATCGCCACCACGATGTACGCGTCGGACTACAACGCCCGGTTCCCCCTCGTTCGGAACTGGGGACGGGCCTGGGGCGGGGACCATGCGCTGCGGCCCGACAGCGTCTGGCTTCCGGAGATCCTGGAACCGTTCCTGGTCCGCAATGGCAACAAGCCGACCAACTACACGAGCAAGACCGTCCGGATGCCGCCTCCCAGCACCTTCACCTGCCCCTCCGGGATCAAGGTGAAGGATCCCGCGGCGGGCATCACGAAGGACTTCATGCGGGACAACGACCATGTCACCTACATCTGGAACCACATCTACCTGAAGAAGGACGGCACCTACGAGGAGCGTCGGCCTGTGAGTGGCCGGAAGGACAACGATGTCGTCAGCCCGTCGCGGGCCGTCCTCGTGTGGGAGATCCCGTACTGGACATGGAACAAGTCCGCCCATGAGGACAAGCTGAACCTGATCTACGCGGACTGCCATGCGGCGGCGGAGCGGCGGCAGAAGGACGAGTTCGACTGGTGGGCCTTCCACAGCCGGCGCGGCTGGGAGGATGGGGAACTGACCGGGAAGACCTACAAGCAGTAGGGA
>JBDLQQ010000086.1:0-26638 GCA_039800465.1 Verrucomicrobiota bacterium | reverse complement strand
GCACGGGGCCGCGGTTGAGCTATGACTTCTCCCAAATCAACTCGGGTTGGCTCAACGGTGGGTACCTCCAGGCCAACTACCAGATTGGGGTCGGAAGCGGGAAGCTCTTTCCCTATACCCGCTGGCACTACTACCAGGGTGGCCGCAAGTTCGGCAGCAACGCGCCCTTCGAGTACGTCAACGAACTCGACTTCGGGTTCGAGTACTCCCCCTGGACCGATCTGGAGCTCAGCATCCAGTACACCTGGACCTTCGACCGCACCAACACGAGCCAGGCTCCCTATGCCGACGTCCAGGGAGCCAGCCGCATTGAGTTCCAGGCGCAGTGGAACTATTGATCCGACAGGGATTCCGATTCCCCGGACGAGGTTGTCACCTCGTCGTCACGGGACCGGAAGCGGACTGGCACATGCGTTGTTTGAATTGAGTCACAAGGTGTTTGGCTTGGCGCGCGCGCTGTTGGCATTGGGGATGATGGGTCTTGTCGGTCGGCTGATCGCCGGCGAGATCACCGTCAAGGGTTCTGACACCCTGGTCGTGCTCGCCCAACGGTGGGCCGAGACCTACATGTCGGGCCATCCGGACGTGCGGATCCAGGTCACTGGGGGAGGTACCGGGACCGGGTTCGCGGCGCTGCAGAACCGGACCACGGACATCTGCACCGCCTCCCGCAGGATGAAGGCCCGGGAGCTCGAGACCTGCATCCGGACCTTCCGGAAACGTCCCGCAGAACACCCCGTCGCGATGGATGGGCTGAGCGTCTTCGTGAATCCGTCCAATCCGATCCGGGAGTTGAGCCTCGAGGACCTGATGGAGGTGTTCACCGGGCGCCTCACCAACTGGAAGGACCTCGGGGGTCCGGACGCTCCGATCACGCTGTACAGTCGCGAGAGCAGTTCCGGGACCTATGAGTTCTTCAAGGACCGGGTGCTGCAGGGGCGGGATTTCTCGCCGGCCACCCAGACCCTCCAGGGAACCGCCCAGGTGATCCAGGCCGTGGGCAGGGACCGATACGGTATCGGCTACGGCGGGGCGGCGTATGGTTCGGGTGCCAAGACGCTGTGGATCGCCCCGACCCGGGGTGCGGTCGCGGTAGAACCCAACGAGAAGACGGTCCATTCGGGAGAGTATCCGGTGTCCCGCTATCTCTACTGCTATGTGAATCCACTGACCGACCGGGCCGAGGTCGCCGACTACCTCGCCTGGATTCGTGGGCCGGAGGGGCAGTCGCTGGTCCGGGACGTCGGCTACTACCCGCTGCCAGTGCGGCGGGACTGACGATTCCTACGGCTGTCGGCTTGCCTCAACCCGGCCGCTGCGCGAAAACGCTGCTCCCGTCATCCCGTGCAGGCCTCCCATTCTCCCTCCGCATTCCCGAATTCCGGGTGGATGGGGTTGCGTCGAGGTCATCGTGCACGTCCTGGGGAGTGGATCGTCGAAAAGCTGATCCAGAGCGTCGGGCTCTCCACAATCGGGCTGATGGTATTGATCCTGGTCTTTGTCGGTCGCGAGGCCCTGCCGGTTCTTCTGGGTCGCGTGAACACCGCCCTCGTCCAGCCCATCCTCCCCTCGAAGGACATCGACTCGATTCCGAAGGACGCGCTGAGGTCCTACCTGGAGCTGTCCCGGTCCCAGTTCGATGACATGGATCGGGAGACGCTGGTGGCGCTGATGGAGGCGCGAGAGGAGGGCTTCCGGGACATCCCCGAGGCGTTCCGGGCGGATCCCGACGCGCAGGTGAACACGGCGCACTGGCGCCATCTCGTGTTGCCCCGGCGTTGGACAGGCTACACCCAGCCCGGATTCGTCTGGCAGCCGGTCGGCACCATCCACAAGTACAACCTCGTCCCGATGGTGGTCGGCAGCCTCAAGGTGACCCTGGTGGGTCTTCTGTTCGCGGTGCCACTGTCGCTTGGGGCGGCGCTCTACGTGAGCCAGCTTGCTCCGGTCCGGGTGCGTGAATGGGTCAAGCCGGCGATCGAGCTTCTGACCGGGATCCCGTCGGTGGTGCTCGGCGTGTTCTGCCTCCTGGTGCTGTCCGGCGCCCTCCAGTCGTTGCTCGGCTACCAGTTCCGTCTCAACGCCTTCGTCGCGGGGATCGGTCTCGGCCTAACGGCGGTGCCCCTGATCTTCACGATCGCCGAGGATTCCCTCACGAGCGTGCCCCGGGGATACGTCCAGGCCTCCCTGGCCCTGGGAGCCTCTCCATGGCAGGCCGCCTGGCAGATCGTCCTGCCCGCAGCCCTGCCGGGGGTCGTGGCGGCGACACTCCTGGGATTCGGCCGGTGTCTCGGGGAGACGATGGTGGTGCTGATGGCCAGCGGCAACGCGAGCACGCTGTCGTGGAGTCTCTTCGATTCCACCCGGTCCATGACGGCCACCATCGCCGCCGAGATGGCCGAGGCGGTCTCTGGTGGAGGGCATTATCGCATGCTGTTCCTGCTGGGAACGCTGCTGTTCGTGATCTCGTTCGTGACCAATCTCCTGGGCGACCGGATCGTCCGGCGCCTCAGGCGTCGACTGGAGGGCCGGGCATGATCCTGCCTGCCGGAACCCGATTCCTCAGCCGATGGGGAGGACCCACGGGGATGCTTGGCATTGTCCTGACCGGGTTGGCCACCCTGGTGCTTCTCACCCTGCTCGGGGCCCTGCTGACCTCTGTCCTCTCCGGGGGTATCCCCGCCTTCTCATGGCGGTTCGTGTCGACGATACCGCGTAAGGACTTCTTCGACGTCGAATCGGCAGCCATCCTGCCGATGATCGTCGGCACGACGCTGAGGGTCCTGATCATGACCGTCTTCGTGATGCCCTTCGGCGTGGTCACCGCGGTGTACCTGTCGGAATACGCCGACCCGGCCTCCCCATTCACCCGGTGGATCCGGTCCGCGATCAGCAACATCGCGGGCGTCCCCTCCATCGTCTTCGGGCTGTTCGGGCTTGGCTTCTTCGTCAATTTCCTCGGTCGGGGTCTGGATGCCGTCTCGGGGGTGGGCACTCCGGAGCTGGGTCGGCCTTCCCTCCTCTGGGCCTCGCTGACGCTGGCGGTCATGACCCTCCCGGTCGTCATCGTCGCCACCGAGGAGTCGCTCCGATCGATCCCCCCCGGGCTCCGCGAGGCCAGCCTGGCCTTGGGTTCGACGAAGCTGCAGACGGTCTGGAGGATCGTCCTGCCCCAGGCGTTGCCGGGCATCCTGACCGGCGGGATCCTCGCCGTGGGCCGGGCGGCGGGTGAGGTGGCGCCGATCCTCTTCACCGGAGCAGCCTACTACACGGCCGAACTCCCGGGTCGGTTGACGGACCAGTTCATGGACCTCGGCTACCACATCTACGTCCTCGCCACGCAGTCGCCCAACGTCGACCAGACCGCCCCGATCCTGTATGCCACCATCCTGGCGCTGCTGTTCCTGACCCTCTCGCTGAATGCCGGGGCCATCCTGCTCCGGAGCCGTCTGAGGCGGAACCAGCGTGATGCCGCCTGAGCCCACGGACCATGGATGCCCCCCCAGCCAGACCGTTGCCCACCGCGGGCGTTGAGGAGACCGAGGCATCCCCGTCGCTCGTCACACCCGCCATCCAGACGGAGGACCTCTGTCTGTTCTACGGGGAGACTCCGGCCCTGAGGAACGTGTCCCTCTCGATCCCCGAACGTCAGGTCACGGCGCTCATCGGGCCCTCCGGCTGTGGCAAGTCCACGCTGCTCCGGTGCTTCAACCGGATGAACGACCTCATCCCGGCGGTCCGAGTCACGGGGCGATGCCGGATCGGGGGCCAGGACATCCTGGACGACGGTGTCGATGTCATCGAGCTGCGCAAGCGGGTGGGCATGGTCTTCCAGCGATCCAATCCGTTCCCGATGTCGATCAGGGCCAACATGGTCTATGGGCTGCGACTGCAGGGGATCCGCAACCGGTCCGAGCAGGACCAGATCGTGGAGGAATCCCTCCGGGCGGCCGCGCTCTGGGACGAGGTGAAGGACCGGCTGGAACGCAACGCCCTCGAGCTCTCCGGGGGGCAGCAGCAGCGGCTCTGCATCGCCAGGGCGATCGCCATCCGCCCCCGCATCCTCCTGATGGATGAGCCCGCCTCGGCCCTGGATCCGATCGCCACGATGCGGATCGAGGAACTGATCCTCGACCTCCGCCGGGACTACACCATTGTCATCGTCACCCACAACATGCAGCAGGCCACCCGCATCTCGGACCAGACCGCGTTCCTGTACCTGGGTGAGGTGGTGGAATTCGACCGCACCGCGAGGATCTTCACCCATCCTCGTGAGCAGCGGACGGAGGATTATGTGACGGGACGGTTCGGGTGAGGGAGGACGTTGGAGCAATGAGCCACTTCGACCAGGAAATCCAGGTGTTGAAAGACCGGCTGCTCTCGATGGCAAGCCGGGCCGAGTCCTCTGTCCGGAACGCGATCCGGGCACTCGTGGAGCGTGACGACGAGCTGGCCCGCGGTGTGAAGGGCAACGACGACCAGATCGACCAGCTCGAGAAGGAGATCGATGAGCAGGCGATCCTGCTCCTGGCCAAGGCACCCCTGGCCACCCAGCTCCGGCTGATCGTCAGCGCCACCAAGATCGCGAGGGATCTCGAGCGGGTCGGGGACGAGGCCACGACCATCTCCAGACGTGCCATCGAGCTGGGCAGGGAGCCCCAGCTCAAGCCCTACGTCGACATCCCACGGATGGCCGAAATGGCCCTGGCGATGCTCCGGGATGCCCTGGACGCCTTTGTGGGCCGGGACTCGGCCAAGGCCCGTGGGGTCATCCCGCGGGACAAGGAGGTCGACGCCCTGAACCGACAGCTCTACCGGGAGCTGGCCAGCTTCATGATCGAGTCCCCGGCGACCACGACCCGGTGTCTCCACCTGATGACCATCAGCAAGGCCCTCGAGCGGATCGCAGACCATGCCAAGAACATCGCCGAGGACGTGGTGTACCTCTACGAGGCCCGGGACATCCGGCATGGGGGTCTCGAATCGGACCCCAGGTGAGGCGCACATCGGCCGCTTGCCCGTCCCGTGGGGCATCGGCAGTGTCGGAACGATGAAGGTCCTCGTCGTCTGGTTGGTGCTTCTCTCCCTCGCTGGCATCCAGGTCCGGGCCAACAGTCTGGTCCAGGTCCGCACCGCGCTCGGGGACCTCGCGGTCGAGCTGTTCGACGAGGACAGGCCGGTGACGGTGCAGAACTTCCTGCGGTACGTCCGCGAGGGACGGTGGGCCAACATGATCTCCCACCGGATCGTGTCCGGTTTCATGATCCAGGCCGGCGGCTTCGGCGTGACCAACCGTGGCACCACGAACGTGGCGTTCGTCGACATCCCCGACTACGGGAAGATCACGAACGAATTCAACGTGGGGCCCCGCATCAGCAACACGATCGGGACCCTCGCCATGGCCAAGGTCGGTGGCGATGTGAACTCGGCCTCGTCCGAGTGGTTCATCAACCTCGCCGACAACTCCGAGAACCTGGACAACCAGAACGGGGGCTTCACCGTGTTCGGGAGGGTCCTGAATGGCACGAACGCCCTCTCGGTGTTCAATACGTTCACCTGGCTGGATCCCCAGCCCACGAACCGGCTCTACAACCTCGTTGGAACGGGTTTCCCCTTCGACTTCCGCCCCCAGCCACCGGCCTTCCCCACCCTGCGCAAGATCTCCTCGTACCCGGAGGTGTTCGACAACCTGGTGTTCATCGAGGTGGTGGAGCTGCCGTTGCGGGTGCAGCCCCGGGTCGATGGCCGGCCGGGTCTCCAGTGGACGTCGGTCCCGGGCGTGGAGAACCGCGTCGAGGTCAGTGCCGACGGGGTTGGGGGATGGAGCCCGTTGGCTGACGTGATTCCCGTGGGACCGGTCTCGACGTTCGAGGATGCGTCGCCGGGCGTCGGACCGAGGTTCTACCGGGTCCGCGTGGGGCGGTGATCCCCGCGGTCAGACCGCCTGGTCGCCTCGTTCCTCGGTGCGGATCCGGATCGCCTCCTCGATGTGGGAGATGAAGATCTTGCCGTCACCGATCTTCCCGGTCTTGGCGGCCTTCACGATGGCGTTGACGGCGATCTGAACCTGGGAGTCGGGGACGACGAGGTCGACCTTGAGCTTGGGCAGGAAGTCGACGGTGTATTCCGAGCCGCGGTAGATCTCGGTGTGGCCCTTCTGGCGGCCGAAGCCCTTGACCTCGGACACGGTCATTCCGACGAGGCCGGCCTCGTGCAGGGCATTCTTCACGTCGTCGAGGCGGAATGGCTTGATGATGGCTTCAATGCGTTTCATCGGAGGAGTCGAGCGGAGCAATCAGAGGGGACACGTGCGGCGTTGCAAAATCAACACCGGGTTCGATGGATCATGCGCGGAACTGCAGGGCGTGCAGCCGGGCATAGGTGCCGTTGGCGGCGAGGAGCGCCTCGTGCTGGCCCTGCTCCACGATCCGGCCCTGGTCCATCACGACGATCAGATCCGCATGCTGGATGGTCGACAACCGGTGGGCGATGCACAGCGTGGTGCGTCCCTGCATGAGGGTCTCGAGGGCGACCTGGACCGCGCGCTCGCTCTCGGAATCCAGAGCGCTGGTCGCCTCGTCGAGGATCAGGATGGGGGCGTTCCTCAGCAGGGCGCGCGCGATGGCGAGTCGTTGGCGTTGGCCACCGCTCAGGCTGGCCCCGCGCTCGCCGATGGCGAAGTCGTAGCCCCCCGGCTTCTCGAGGATGAACCCGTGGGCCTGTGCAGCGATCGCGGCGGCCTCGACCTCGTCGTCGGTCGCACCAGGCCGGCCGAGTCGGATGTTCGCCCGGATCGTGTCATTGAAGAGGATGGTCTCCTGGGTGACCACGGCGATCTGGTCCCGGAGATCCCGGGTCCGGACCTCGCGAAGGTCCACACCCCCGATCCGTACTGCCCCCTGCTGGGGATCGTAGAATCGGAGCAGGAGGCTGGTCAGCGTCGTCTTGCCGGATCCGCTGGCCCCCACCAGGGCCACGAGGTGTCCGGGCTGGATCCGGAGATGGACGTCCTGGACGGCGGGCCGGTCCCCGTAGGAGAACGTGATGTGGTCGAACTCCACGGCGGCCCCGGACGCGACCACCGGTCGTGGGTTGGGTGGATCGCTGATGTCGGGTCGGGTTCCGAGCAGTTCGTCGACGCGTTCCACCGAGGCCCGGGCCTGCTGGGCCTGGCCATAGAACCGGCTGAGGTTCTTGATCGGCTGGTAGAGCAGGAAGACGGCTCCGATGAACGAGAAGAAATCACCGGAGGTCATGGTGGTCCCATTCCGGTTGTTCCGGAGCACGAAGAGGAAGACGAAGGCCACGCCCAGGGCCCCCGAGAACTCGACCAGGACCGTCGGGGTCTCATTGCCCCGGACCGCCTTCATCACCTGGTGCACGATGTGGGCCGAGGTGCTCGAGAATCGCTGGCTGAACTCCGGCTCGAGGTTGTAGGCCTTCAGGACCCGCTGCCCGGTGAAGGCCTCCTGCATCGTGTCGGTGAGCTGGGCGCTGCCGAGTGAGACCGCCTGGGCTGCCTTGCGTACCTTCCGCCCGAAGATCACCACCGGCAACACGCAGACCGGGAACACGATGAGTGAGATCAACGTGAGCCGGGGTTGGAGCAGGATGAGGTAGGCGAGGAGGAACACGATCGTGATCGGCTCCTTCACCACGGTCGTGAGGGTGCCCTGAAGCAGGGTCTGGAGGGCCGTCGTATCACCGCTGATCCTGGAGATCAGGTCCCCGGACCGGGCCGCCGAGAAGTAGCCCACCGGCAGCCGGAGCACGTGGTCGAAGATCTGCACGCGGAGCTCATGGACGGCCTGCTGGCTGGCGCGGACGAGGTAGTAGAAGTTGGCGAAGGACCCGACGAGGCGGAGGCCCATGGCCAGCGGAATCGTGCCGATCAGGGCCAGCCTGAGGACGATCGACTCACTGCGGAGCCAGGCGTTGAGGAGGTCCTCGAGATGCGGCCAGAGCTGTCGCACGGTGGGCGAGAGACGGGTCATTGGGCCGTCGGAACCCGCCACGAAGAGCAGGTCACACGTCAACTTGACGGCCATCATGAGCGCCGCGTTGCCGGCGGCATAGACGACGCCCGCCGAGACACCCAGCGCCAGCCGTGTCTTCTGCGGCCACATCAACCTGAGGAGCCTCCTTGCGAATGGGGTCATGATGGGGGCGGGTTCCCCCTCCAGGGGTGGGATTCCCGGAGAGCCTGCACTGCGGACTGGACCTCGGGAAGACCTTCCGGTCCCGGGCACACGATGCATCGGACCCAAGGGTGACGGTGGACCGCCAAGGGGTGCTCGAAATTGAACAGGGCAATGGTGGGGACCTGGAGTCCAACCGAGATGTGGTAGGGTCCGGAGTCGGATGAGATGAAGAGGTCGCAGGCCCGGATGAGGCCCGGGAGTTCGATGAGCCGGGTTTCACCTGCCGTATTGATCCGGGGAGGACCCGGTCTTCCCGCAATCCGGCCGAGGATCTGTCGGTTGGTCTCCGACTCGAACGGTGCTCCCGTGAGCACCACGGCACAGCCGTGCACGTCCTGTAGCCATCCGATGAGCTGCTCGATCAGCCCAGGGTGTGGTCGGCGACAATCCGCCCCCGGGGTGCCACACCCGACGTTGATCCCCACGATCGGAACGCTTGCCGGGATCGCGAATCGATCACGGAAAGCCTCCCGGAAGGCGGTCGCCTCCTGGGTTTCGCGCAACTCGATGGGGCGGTTGCCGCGGCGGATCCCGAATGCCGCCAGGGGGACGAATGCCAATTCTGAATACTCGAGGGGAGGTGTGGCCCTGTTCTCGATGGCATAGCGACGGCGGCTGGGGGCGGCCAGGCCATAGAACAGCCCGCGCCCGGGCCAGTCTGCAATCCCCACCGTGCGGATCCCCGTCCGCATTCCGACTGCGACGGACAGGACTGTTGAGCGCAGCCCATGGGTGTCGAAGTCGATGAGGAGGTCCGATCGGGTTTCCCTGATCACCGTCGTGAGCCATCGCACCGCCGTCCGCCAGTTTGCGAGGGTGTTCCGCCATTTCGGATGGACATGGAACGAGTCGAGCAGGTGATGCCTGCGGATGAGGTCCTCGGAGGCATAGCCTGGTTCCTGGCTCACGAAGGCCAGGTGGAGCCGGGCTCCGGGGTAGTGCTCGCGCAGGGCCGCCCAGGCAGCGGAGCCGCGCAGGAGATCACCGATCCCGGCGCTGTGTCCTTTCAGTAGAAGGATGTTCTTTGGAACCGGAGGCATGCCCGAGACGGCGACACTAAGAGTGAGGAGGGGCCGATGCGAGATCTGCCTCGTCTGATGGAGAGATCGTGCCGCTGGCGGCGTCTCCCCGACGAGGGGGCAACTTGCCAAGCGTTCCCGGCGACAGCTACCGTCTCCGGCGCGCGCGGGGGTTCCTGCGCCCCAATCCCCTTGGAATTCATCGATCTCAAGTCGCAGTACCGTCGCCACCAGGCCGCCATCGATGCCCGAATCCGGGCTGTCCTCGACCACGGGGCGTATGTGATGGGGCCGGAGATCGCCGAGTGCGAGGCGGAGTTGTCCCGCTTCCTCGGGGTGAAGCACTCGATCACGGTGGCCAATGGCACCGCCGCCCTCGAGATCGTCCTTCGGGCCCTCGACATCGGCCCCGGCCACGAGGTGATCACGGTGCCGTTCACCTGGATCAGCACTGCCGAGGTGGTCGGACTCGTCGGGGCTCGACCGGTGTTCGTCGACATCGAGCCTGACCACTACAACATCGATCCACGGCGGATCGAGGCGGCGATCACCCCGCGGACCCGGGCGATCATCCCTGTGAGCCTCTTCGGGCAGATGCCCGACTTCAGCGAGATCAACCGGATTGCCGAGCGTCATGGCCTCACGGTGATCGAGGATGCGGCGCAGAGCTTCGGGGCCACTCAGCATGGACGGCCCAGCGGGTCGGTGACCCGCGTGGCGACCACCAGTTTCTTCCCGGCGAAGCCGCTCGGTTGTTACGGGGACGGTGGGGCGATCTTCACGGGCGATGACCTCCTCGCAGACCGGATCCGGGCGATCCGGACCCACGGTGGCATCCAGCGGCACCATCATCCGCTGCTCGGCACGAATGGGCGGTTCGACACCCTCCAGGCTGCTGTGATCCTCGCAAAGCTGCCGCATTTCCCGGCCGAGGTGGAGGCCCGGCGGCGCATCGGGGCCCGGTATTCCGCGGCCCTGGCGGATTGGTGTATCACGCCCGCGATTGCGCCGGGCAACACCCATGTCTACGCCCAGTATACGATCCGGGTCCAGGATCGGGACGGTCTTGGTGCGGAACTCCGGAAACGGGGCGTCCCGACGGCGGTCTACTATCCGAAATGCCTCCATGAGCAGCCCGTGTTCGCGGACTGCGGCCATCAGCCCGGGGATTTTCCAGAGGCGATGCGGGCGGCCCGCGAGGTGATCAGCCTGCCCATGCATCCGTTCCTCGAGGAGGCGCAGCAGGACCAGGTCATCGCCGCGGTCCGCGAGGCCTTGTCCACTGGCCGGGTGTGAGCCCACGGGGTGGGCCCACGGGCCATGGTGGGATGACAAGTCCCGGTCCGGTTGGACGGTGGTTCCGGCGGGATTTTCGAAAAAGGCCTTTCCCTCGTCCGGGGAATCCACCATTTCTAGTGCAGGAGGTGGGTCGTGGTCAGGGTTTTTCGCCAATTACTTTGTGGCGTGGTGTTTGCAGCAGCCGTCGATCGCGGCTGGGCGGCCACCACGGGTTCGCTGCTCGGGACGTCGTCCCCGCCGGCCGTGATCGGGGGGCAGCCGCTCCTCGCATTCCCGACCGATGCGACGGCGGAATTCACCAGCGTCACCGCCGTTCCCTCACCCTCCGGACTCAATCTCTCCTTCGACCAGGGCGTGGAACACCTGGTCGTCGGCTCCTCCTGGTACAATTGGGGCCACGGTTATCTGGGTGACATCTATGCCACGGATCCGACCTCCGTGTCCTTTTCGCTCACCATCACGCTGCCTGCCGACACGACCCGGTTCGTGTTCTACGCGATGCCCTCGGATCTCGTCATCCAGCCCTTCACCGTCAGCGAGACCGCATCCGTGTCGCCGCTGGTGCAGTCGATCGACGGTGGTGCCGATGCCGCAGGCTTCCTGTTCGTGGCAGCTCCCGGTGCGACCCTCAACCAGATATCCATCACATCGACGGGATCGTTCGCGGTGGGGGAATTCCTCCTCACCTCGATCCCTGAGGCATCGACCGGTGGGGTCGGTCTCCTCGTGTTGTTCCTGACGGCGAACCGATTTCGCCGGGAGCGTCGGTCGTGAGGCTGATGCCGTGCCCGGATCGGAAGACCTCATCGGGGGTTGAACGGTCCTTTGGGCTGGGAGGGTTCGAGGGGGCGGTTCCTCCGGGGTGGCCCCGTGGCTCCCGGGTGGATGTGGCGTTCTGGACGGTGCCGGTTTCAATCTCTCTATGACGTGGCGATATCGTTGGTGGTTGTGGGTGGTTGGGATGTTGGTGGCGGGATCCGCCTGGGGTGGATCCAAGCCCGCGGCTCCGTCCATCCCGGATCCGGCCAAGAAGATCCATCCCTCCCTCCGGAACGTCTCGACCGAGGTGGTGGCGGTGGTCCGCTTCAACGAGCCTCCCCTTCTGGCCCGGCTGGGTCGCAATGCGAAGAACCAAGGGGCGAGGCTGACGCCATCGCAGCAGTCGGCCTATGTGAACCGGCTTCGTTCCCGCCAGTCGACGACCGTCTCCCAGGTGGTCTCGTCCGGCGGTGCCACGCTGGGACAGTTCACCAAGGCGCTGAACGCCGTGGTGGTCCAGATCCCCGGAAACCGACTCATCGAATTGGCCCGGAGGCCCTCGGTGTTCTCCATCAATCCGGTGAGCGACTACCGCCTCGACCTCACCGATTCCCTCGGAGCGGTCGGAGACGCGGCGGCGCAGTCGGCGGGTCGGACGGGGCAGGGCATCCGGGTGGCGGTGATTGATACCGGAGTCGACTACACCCACCGCAACCTGGGCGGCATCGGTTCCTCCGCCGCCTATGCGGCGGCCTACGGTTCTGGTTTTGATGACCTGCTGAACACGACCCGCGACGGGTTGTTTCCCACGGACAAGGTCGCGGGGGGCTGGGATTTCGTGGGTGAGTACTGGCCGGCCCTGCGCGACGGCGAGGTCGTCTCGAGCCTGACACCCGATGAGGATCCGATCGACCGGCAGGGGCATGGGACCCATGTGGCCGATGTCCTTGCGGGCGCGAGTCTGGACGGTCTCCACCGCGGGGTGGCCCCCGGGGCGACCCTCTATGCCTTCAAGGCGTGCAGTTCCCGGGAGCTCGCCTGCAGCGGTGTCGCTCTGCTCCGGGCCCTCGAGGCGTGCCTGACGCCCGACAATCCGAGCGGGGCAGACGGAACCATCGACCCGAACGCCACGGTCATCGACAACCCGGTCGACATCATCAACATCTCCCTGGGGACCCGGTATGGCCAGTTCCAGGACGAAGCGGCCTACATGGTGGAGTGGCTGACCTACTTCGGGATCACGGTGGTGTGTTCCGGGGGCAACCGCGGTGACCTGCCGTATTCCGTCAGTTCCCCTGGAATCGCTCCGGGTGCGATCTCCGTGGCGCAGACCCAGACCCCCTCGGCCAAGGCCAATGCCATCCGGATCTTTCGCAACAGCAATCGGGTCACCAGCACGATCATCAACACGGCGAGTCTCGACTGGGCCCCGGTCACGACCCTCGTCAGCGGCCCGTTGGTCTATCTGGGTCAGGGATGCGCTTCGGATCCCTACCCAGTACCGGATGCCAGCATCCGCAACGCCATCGTCGTGGTGGACCGTGGTGGCTGCAATGTGAGCCTCAAGGTGGACCGCGCTGCCCGCCTGGGGGCCCGTGCTGTCATCGTGGTGAACAACGAGCCTGGGGATCCCCCCACGTTCTCCCAGGGAGCCGGATCGGTGTTTGTTCCGACGCTCGTGGTCAGCCAGGCGGATGGGAATGCGCTCAAGGCGACGCTCGGTTCGGGGGTGAATCGTGCCGCCCTCGGTCCATCCATCGCCACTTCGCTGGCCGGAGGCCTGGTCGACACCTCCTCCAGAGGGCCGAGCATCAGCTTCCAGAGCATCAAGCCCGAGATCGCCGCGCCCGGCGCCCTGATATCGGCCGAGGTGGGAACTGGTTCGTCGGAGTCTGCCTTCGCCGGCACCTCTGGATCCACCCCCGTGGTGGCCGGCGCCGCCGCCCTCGTCCAGGGCGCCCTGCTGGAGGACACCGGATCCCTCCTGGAGAGCTGGGCCCTGAAGGCGTTGCTGATGAACACCGCCGACCCCGGTGTCCTCCTCAGTCCGGTCTCCCGACCCGGTGTCCTTGCTCCGGTCATGCGGACCGGTTCCGGCGAGGTCCGCATCCCGGCTGCCATCGCAGCGCCGGCCGTTGTCGCCGTCGATGCCCCGGGCGTCCCCTTTGAGGATCGTCAAGCTGCGCTCTCATTCGGATACCGCGCCTTCCTGGGGACAAGTCCAGTCATCCTGACCAAGCGGCTCCGGATCTACAGCCTCGTCCCGGAAGCCAGGACCTACACCGTGTCGGGCGGATTCCGGGACCCGGCCGACCAGATCCTCGGTGCGGTCACGATCCGGTTCTCGGCGTCGACCGTCACGGTGGGTGCCTTCGACGAGGCGACGATCGATGTCTCCATCGAGGTGGATCCGACCCGGTTGCCCGCCTGGGCACTCGATGGCGGTGCGGGGGGAGGCGATGGCGAGGCGTTCCGTCTCCAGGAGTTCGATGGGATGGTCACGCTGACCGGTGGTTCGGATCGTCTCGGCCTGCCGTGGTACCTGCTGCCCCGAAAGGCGTCCAACCTCGCGATCGACGAATCCCAGCTCAACCTGACCGGCGGCCCTGCCACATTGAACCTTCCCAACATCGGTGGGGCTGCCGTTGGCATCTCCGAGATCTTTCCCCTGAGTGGGACGAGTCCCCAGGACTATGTGAAGCCGGATGAGTTTGGCCGGGGCGAGGCCTTCCCCGACCTCAAGGCCGTCGGTATCCGGCGCTCCGGGACGACCGTGGAGTTTGCCATCGCAACCTATGAGGAGCGGAGCCATCCGGCCTACCCAGCCGAGTTTGATCTGTACCTTGATGTGGACCAGGACGGAGCCGAGGACTACGTGCTGGCCAACGCCATGGTTCAGCTGGAGAACGGGGATCCGACCGGTGAGGTGGAGGTCCAGGTCCTCGAGGTCCAGTGGACGGCCTCCGGGGCTTCCTTCCAACGGATCGGCTCGGGAATCGCCGACTGCGACTTCAACAGTTCCACCTGCATCTTCTCGGTGGACGCCGGGCTCATCAGCCTGGCGGATTCCGGGGTGTTGAACTGGTATGTGATCGCATTCGACAACTACTTCACCGGAGCTGCCACGGATTCGATCCCGTCGGGTGTCGCCTACATGACCGAGGACCTCGATCTGCCCTATTTCTCAATCCAAGGGGCTCAGACGCGCACGGTGCCGGTCGGTGCGGCTCCGCTGCTGACCGTCGAGGAGGTACCGGGTGGAGCTCTGGCCTCGCCGACCCAGGAGGGGATCCTGTTCCTCCATCGGAATGCGCAGCCCGGCCGCTGGTCCGACATCCTCGGACTCTCGGTGAGCACGCCCCAATGAACGGTGTCGCGTCCGACGGCGGCCGGTGCGCCCTCGGACTCGCTCCAGGGGTCATCGGGAGCGGACCTTCCGGACGAAGCGGTCCATCCGCGTCATGGCCTCTTCGATCTGCGAGAACGCGGTGGCGAAGCAGCAGCGGACGAATCGCTCCCCGCTCGCGCCGAAGGCTCCTCCGGGCACGCAGGCCACCTTCTCCTCCTGGAGGAGGCCAAGGGCGAACTCCTTCGCTCCGAGTCCGAGCCCGTCGATGCTCGGGAAGGCGTAGAACGAACCCCGCGGCAGATGGCAGCGGAGGCCCATTTCGTTCAGAGCCTTCACGATGAAGTTGCGGCGGAGCCGGTACTGCTCCCGCATCTCGGCCGTGGCGGCCTCCCCGTGCTCAAGCGCCTCGATGGCAGCCTCCTGGGCGATGATGCTGGCACACAGCATCGAGTACTGGTGCACCTTCATCATCGCCTCGATGAGGGCCACCGGCCCACAGGCGTAGCCGATGCGGAACCCGGTCATCGAGTAGGCCTTCGAGAACCCGTGCAGGAACAGGGTCCGTTCCGCCATGCCCGGCAGGCTGGCGATCGAGACGTGCTCCCCGTCGAAGGTCAGCTCGCTGTAGATCTCGTCGGTGATCACCAGCAGGTTGTGCTTCCGGGCCACCGCCGCGATCTCCTCGAGCTGCGCCCGGGTCATCGTCCCGCCCGTCGGGTTCGTCGGGAAGTTCAACATCAGCACCTTGCTGCGGGGGGTGAGGACGGCCTCGATGGCGGAGGCCCGGACCGCGAACCCATCCTCCGCCCGGCAGGCGACCGGGACGGGCTTCCCATGGGTCAGCACCACGCTCGGGCTGTAGCTGACGTAGCACGGCTCGTGGTAGACCACCTCGTCCCCGGGATTGATCACCGCGCGCAGGGCGAGGTCGAGGGCCTCGCTGACCCCGACCGTCACCAGGATCTGGTTCTTGGGGTCGTATTGGACCCCGAAATTCTTGGCGACGTACGCGCTGATGGATTCCCGGAGCCGGAGCAGGCCCAGATTGGAGGTGTACTGGGTGCGGCCGCGCTCGAGGGCGTAGATCGCTGCCTCCCGGATGTTCCACGGGGTCGCGAAGTCGGGTTCCCCCACGCCGAGGGAGATCACGCCGGGGGTGTTCTGGACGATGTCGAAGAAATCGCGGATGCCGGATCGCGGAATTCCGGCGACGTGGCGGGCAATGGCGGCCGTGGAGTCGAACATGGTCGGTGGGACAGGAGGCTGGCGACGAGTGACCCAGGGTGGGTTCGGCGGTCTACTTCGCGGGGGCTAGGACGAGTACGATCCCATTGGTCGGGCTCCCTGGGGTCAGGACGCGGAGGGCGTCGCTCTTCATGATCAACATCCCGTCGGCCTCGCGGGAGGCCTTCGCGATCAGCGTGTAGCTGTTTTCGGATCGTATACGGGCTGCATTGTAGCGGATGGAAAACGCCACGGGGGATCCCCCCTCGAAGTTGATCTGGTCTACGGCCAGGATGTTGGTCGAGGCCGGGGTGGGGATCGTCTCGATCAGGTGGATCCGGAGGGTCGAGTCGGCGGGCAGCGCGCCCCGGAACGTCACGGATCCCCTGAGAGTGGCCTGAGTGGCCTTGTCCCGGGAATGGGCGCACCCCAGCATCAGGCCGAACAGAAGGGCGATCGTGGCGTTTCGGATCATGAGCCGGTGAGGGAAAACCAGCCATGGACCCGTCGCAATTCGAAATTCCCGCGTGACCCATTGATGTCCAGCCCCCGGAGGCCGCGCGGTGGTGGTGCTTGGTTCCCAGGCCCAATCCCGTCACGATCCCTCCGTGCCGGCCATCGACGTCCAGGGACTCACCAAGGAATTCCGCAGCGCCAAGAAGGCCCCGGGTCTAGGAGGTGCAATCCGGGGTCTGTTCCGCCGGGAAACGGAGACCGTGGTCGCGGTCCGGGACGTGAGCTTCCGGATCGAGGAAGGTGAGTTCGTCGGGTTCCTTGGGCCCAACGGAGCCGGCAAGACCACGACCCTCAAGATGCTCTCGGGTCTCCTGTATCCGACCCGTGGGACCGCCAGCGTCCTGGGGCATGTCCCGTGGCATCGGGAAGATGGCTACCGCAGGCAGTTCGCCCTCCTGTTGGGACAGAAGAACCAGCTCTGGTGGGATCTTCCCGCACGGGAATCGCTGGAGCTCAATGGGCGCATCTATGGCCTGCAGGAACCGCGATTCCGCAGGACCATCGACGAGCTGTCCGAGCTGCTGGGAGTCCGGGACAAGCTGTCGACCGCCGTCCGGGAACTGTCACTCGGGGAACGGATGAAGTGCGAGCTCATCGCCGCCCTCCTGCATGAACCCCGGATCCTCTTCCTCGACGAACCCACCATTGGGCTGGATGTCGTGTCGTCCCAGGTCGTGCGGGAGTTCCTGAAGCGTCACAACCAGACCCGCCGGACGACCATCCTGCTGACGAGCCACTACATGGCCGACATCCAGGAACTCTGTGAGCGGGTGATCATCATCGACAAAGGGACCGTGTTCTTCGACGGCCGACTTGAGGAGATCCTGGGGCGGTTTGCGGGACACAAGATCGTCACCCTCCGTCATGACTCGACCCCGGTCGAAACGGTGGACCCTTCCCGGTTTGGGGAGGTCGTGGAGCAGACCCCCGCGTCCCTCAAGCTCAAGGTTCCCCGGGATCGGGTCATCCCCTCCGTCAAAGCCCTGCTGGACGCCTACCCCGTTCAGGACTTCAGCGTCGAGGAGGTTCCGGTCGAGGACATCATCCGCCAGCTCTTCCGTCGGGATTCCTCACCCGTCGCTCCCCCCCAATCCAGTTGAACATCCACGCCTGCAGGACGTCCACTCCAGCAGCCTTGTGAAAGATTTCACGAAGAGCTTGACCCATTAACAAACCTGTTTAGCTTCCGCCTGTTTTAGAAAGAAAAACTTCTCTCATCATCATGAAAACTCTGGTCCCTGTCGCTGCCACGGTCATTGCCGCAGTCCTGCCTCTGTCTGCGGCTGAGATTAACGGTAAAGTCACCCTCAAGGGTACCCCTCCGCCTGCTGCGGTGATTGCTGCGGTCAAGGCTGATGCCAACTGTGGCAAAGTGGCAGTGGGTGAGGCGAAGAGCCGGGTCTACGTGGTGGGGGCCAATGGCGCGCTCGCCAATACGGTCGTCTACATCAAGAAGGGTCTGGAGGGTAAGACCTTCCCGGCTCCGACCGCGAAGCCTGAGATCGATCAGAAGGGCTGCATGTACTACCCGTATGTGGCAGCCGTCATGGTGGGGCAGAAGTTCGACGTCAAGAACTCCGACCCGTTCATGCACAACGTCAACGCGACCCCTAAGGTCAACAAGGGGTTCAACTTCGCCCAGGCGTCACAGGGGCAGGTGAATGAGAAGTCGTTCGACAAGGCCGAGCTGGGAGTGCGCTTTGCCTGCAATGTCCATCCTTGGATGATCGCCTACGTGAACGTGATGGAGAATCCGTTCTTTGTGGTGACCGACGAGTCGGGTGCCGTCTCGATCAAGGGCGACATCCCGGACGGCAAGTACACGATCGAGGCCTTCCACCAGAAGGCGGGGACGCAGGTCCAGGAGATCGAGGTCAAGGGGGGCAAGGCCACTGTGGACTTCTCCTTCGAAGTGAAGAGCTGATCCGACGCTTTCAAGCCGGGATCCTGGTGACGGGATCCCGGTTTTTTCATGAACACCGACCGGTATCGATTCCCGTTCGCCCTGCTGACCGCCCTGGCCACGCTGGGGTTGGTGTGCATGGGCGGGCTCGTCACCAGCAAGGGGGTCGGGATGGCGGTGCCCGACTGGCCCACCAGCTTCGGCTACAACATGTTCGCCCTGCCGGTGAACCAGTGGTTCCACGGCGGGGTGTTCGACGAACACACCCATCGGCTCTGGGCTTCCTCGGTCGGATTGCTGGTGGTGCTTCTGACGCGTTGGATGGGCGGTTCCCCGGCCAGAAGACCCCTCGTGGTGGTGGGGCTTCTCGAAATCACCGCAGGCATCCTCCTGCTGCGGCTCGGTCCCGAGTGGAAGGGCGGTGGAGCCTTTCTCGCGAGCATCGGCGGGGTGGTGATGCTCGCCGCTTCGATTCCCGGTTGGCGATCCCCGGCCGAGGGGATCCTTCCGAGGCTGGCGTGGGCGGCATTCGTGCTGGTGCAGGTGCAGGGGCTTCTCGGCGGACTCCGCGTGGTGCTCGACAAGGCGCTCGTCGGGCATGTGACGCTCGGAACCCTGTTCGGCCTCGTCCATGGGTGTCTGGGACAGACGTTCTTCGTGCTCCTCGGGGTCATCGCGCTCCTCAGTTCCCCGTGGTGGGCACGCTTGCCCGTCCGTGGTGGGCTCCAGGGGCGGTCTGAGGTCCGGGGTCTCCTCTTGGCCACCGGATTGGTGGCCCTGCAATTGATCCTGGGCGCTTCCATGCGTCACCAGCACGCCGGGCTGGCCATCCTGGACTTCCCGCTCGCGTACGGCCGCTGGTGGCCGCTCACCGACCCGGAGTCGGTCGCCCGGTACAACCAGGTCCGGATGGACGAGTCGACCGTCACGGCCTTCCAGATCCAGCTCCAGATGCTGCACCGCCTGGGCGCCGTGGCCGCCGTGGTGGCGATCCTCACGGTGTCGGTGCGGGTGGGACGCCGATTCGGCTGGGGTTCTCCCCTCGGTCGCGGCGCAATGGTGTGGAGTGGGATTGCGCTCGGCCAGTTCACCCTGGGGATGCTCACCATCTGGACCAACAAGGCGGCCGATGTCGCAACGTCGCATGTGGCGGGAGGGGCGTCGCTGCTCTGGTTGGGTACGGCATTGATTCTCACTGCCCGCAGGCTCACGATGCCAGCTTCGTCCGGGACGGAATCGTCCCGGGTCCCGGGACTCTCCCGGGTTGCTGTGCAGGGTACACCGTGAAGGCCACTGGAACGACCATCGCCCCGACCCCCGAGCTCGTCCGCGAGCGCGGGGTGGTCTCGTTGCTGATGGAGCTCACCAAGGCCCGGCTGACTCTCCTCGTGGTCCTCACGACCGTCGTGGGGTTCTACCTCGGCTCCCCTTCCTCGGTGGATCCCGTGCTGTTGACGCATGCGTTGGCGGGCACTGCGCTGCTGGCGGCGGGCGCGGCCGTGCTGAACCAGTTCCTCGAGCGGGAACTCGACGCTCGGATGCGTCGAACCGCGGAGCGCCCGATTCCGTCGGGGCGCATCACCCCGACCTCGGCGCTGCTCGTCGGGGCCGCCCTCAGTCTCCTCGGACTGGTCTGGCTCCTGTTCCAGGTGAACCCCCTGACAGCACTGCTGGGTGTGGCGACCTGGACCAGCTACGTGGCGGTCTACACGCCGCTCAAGCGGATCACGGTGCTGAACACCCTCGTGGGCGCGGTCCCGGGTGCACTGCCCCCACTCATGGGATGGTCTGCCGCCACCGATACGGTCTCGGCTCCCGGCTGGTCCCTGTTTGGCGTCCTCTTCTTCTGGCAACTGCCCCACTTCATGGCGATCGCGTGGCTGTACCGGGAGGAGTATCAGCGCGCCGGCTTCCGGATGCTCTCGGGCGCGGATCCTGATGGTGCGAGGACCGCAGCCTCCGCCGTCCGGAACACGTTGGCACTGCTCGGCGTCAGCCTCTTCCCGTTCGTCTTCGGACTCGTTGGACACTGGTACCTCATTGGGGCTGTGCTGCTGGGCGCCGTTTTCCTGGCATTCGCCATCCAGTTCGCCCGGACGCTCTCGCCGATCGCTGCACGGCGACTTTTCTTCGCGAGCATCATCTACTTACCCGTATTGCTGGGTCTTCTGGTTCTGGACAAGCAGACCCGGCGATTGACATCCCAGCGTCCAGGCGATTCAAGATCTGTGGCTTCCGTTCCGGCGGCGGTGGCGCAGACGCTCCCGTTTTCCGGATCAACCGACTGACACCACCTTATGGCGTCCACATCATCCCACACTGCGGCCTCGCACGGCGTCTCCCACGACGACCATCACCACCACGAGCCCGGCTTCTTCGAGAAGTACATCTTCTCGACGGACCACAAGGTCATCGGGATCCAGTACGGGTTGTCCTCGCTGGCCTTCCTGTTCTTCGGGTTCCTGCTGATGATGGCCATGCGGTGGCAATTGGCCTATCCGGGCAAGGCAATCCCGGTGCTGGGTGCCCTGTTCGAGAAGGTGCTCGGCACCGACATGGCCCAAGGCGGGGTGATGCAGGCCGACCTCTACAATGCCTTCGGCGCCATGCACGGCACCATCATGGTGTTCTTGGCGATCGTGCCGCTGGCCTTCGGCGCCTTCGGCAACTATGTGACGCCGCTCCAGATCGGGGCGCCGGACATGGCGTTCCCCCGCCTGAACATGGCGAGCTTCCACCTCTACTTCCTCGGTGGCGTGGTGATGCTGGGCAGCTTCTTCATCCCGGGTGGCGCGGCGAAGTCGGGTTGGACCAGCTACTCCCCCCTGGCGACCCTCGCCGACCCCGTCAATGTGATCGATGGCCAGACCCTCTGGCTGGTTGGCATGGTGCTCCTGATCACCTCGTCACTCCTCGGTGCCGTCAACTTCATCACGACCATCATCCAGCTCCGTGCTCGCGGAATGACCTGGATGCGCCTCCCGTTCTTCGTCTGGGCCCAGTTCGTCACGGCCTTCCTGCTGCTTCTCGCATTCCCCCCGCTCGAGGCGGCGGGTCTGATGCAGCTGGCGGACAACGTCCTTGGGACCTCCTTCTTCCTGCCGACCGGTCTGGTCACCAGCGCTGGACAGGTCCCGGTGTCGGGCGGCGGCAGCCCGCTGCTCTGGCAGCATCTGTTCTGGTTCCTGGCCCACCCCGAGGTGTACGTGCTGATCCTCCCCGCGATGGGTGTGGTCTCCGAGATCATCGCCAACAACACCCGCAAGCCGCTCTGGGGCTATCGCTCGCTGGTCTACGCCGCCCTGGCAATCGGCTTCCTCGCCTTCATCGTGTGGGCCCACCACATGTACATGACGGGCATGGGCACGAAGATCGCCACGTTCTTCCAGACGACCACCATGATGATATCGGTGCCGTCGGTCATTATCCTCTCGGCCCTCTTCATCTCGCTCTGGGGTGGTTCCATCCGGTTCAACACCCCGATGCTCTTCGCCCTCGCGTTCCTCCCGATGTTCGGCATCGGCGGTCTCACGGGACTCCCGCTGGGGCTGAATGCGACCGACCTCTATCTGCACGACTCCTACTACGTCATTGCCCACTTCCACTATGTCGTGGCTCCCGGGACCATCTTCGGTCTCTTCGCCGGCGTGTACTACTGGTATCCGAAGATCACGGGTAGGATGATGAATGAGACCCTCGGCAGGATTCATTTCTGGGGCTCTCTGGTGTTCATGAACCTGATCTTCTCGCCGATGTTCATCCAGGGCATCCGCGGCATGAGCCGACGCATGTATGACGGAGGGGCCACCTACTTCCAGGATGGCGTCGGTGCTGATCCGGGGATCCTCAAGCTGAACGTCTCGATCACCCATGCCGCCTTCGGCTTGGCGCTGTTCCAGCTGCCGTTCATCCTGAACTTCTTCTGGAGCATCTCGAACGGCAAGAAGGTCACCTCCGACAATCCGTGGGAAGCGACCACCCTCGAGTGGCAGACTCCGACGCCGCCGCCGCATGGCAATTTCGCCAGCGAGCCGGTGGCCTATCGCGGGCCCTATGAGTACAGCGTCCCGGGCGCCAAGAAGGACTTCACCCCGCAGGGACAACCCGGCTGATCTGACCCGAGGTCATCACTTCCTCCGACTCACCTCCATGGACATCCCGTACACAGTCAAACCCAGACCCGATACTGGCCTCTACAATGCCAAGGTCGGCATCTGGTTGTTCCTGGCCTCCGAGGTCATGCTCTTCGGCGCCTTCTTCTCCGCCTACATCCTGTTGCGCGTCACCGCGCAGCATGGGTTCTGGCCGGATGTCGCGGACGGCTGGCCCCACGGCCTTCTGAACATCCCAATCGGCACGTTCAATACTGCGGTGCTCATCAGCTCCTCGGTCACCGTCGTCATGGCGTGGATGGCCCTCAAGGAGAACAATTTCCCGAAGTTCCGGAACTTCATGCTCTTCACCGTGGCCTGCGCCCTCGGGTTCCTTGGGATCAAGACGTTCGAGTACAAGGAGAAGTTCAGCCACTACGTCATCCGGACGACCGACGGCAAGGTGGTCACCGGCCACCTGGATGTGGACGGCAAGTCGCCGCTGTTCTGGAATCTCGACACCGTCAAGGCCAAGAACATCGAGAAGCTGAAGGTCGAGGTCGACATCCCGAACAAGTACCGGTTCCCGGTCGGGATGCATGTCCCTGAGGACATCCACAAGGCGCATGCCGAGGGTCGGCATCACGACGAGAAGGAGATCGAGGTGAGCCAGATCGAGAGCCTCAAGGCGTTCATCCCGTCGACCCATCCGTTCTTCGCGATCTATTTCACAATGACCTTCCTCCACGGTCTGCATGTGTTGGGTGGCGCCATCGTCCTCGGGTACTTCGCCTTCGTTGGCACGGACCTCTGGCGGACGAATCCCGAGCAGTTCACCAACCGAATCGAGGTCGGAGGCCTGTTCTGGCACTTCGTCGACCTCGTCTGGATCTTCCTCTTCCCCGTCGTCTACCTCCTCTGACCGCAACGCCCCGCATCACGCCATGAGCCACAACCACCATTCGTCCCACGGTCATGAAGCCGCCCATGGCGGTCATGACCACGACCATGACCACGAGGGGCACAAGAAGATCTATTGGGCCGTCGGCACCGCACTGCTGGTCGGCACCGTGATCACCGTCCTCGCCCGGGAATGGGAGTTCAGCAGCGTGGCCCTGACCATCGCCGTCGCCCTGTTCGTGGCCTCCATCAAGGCCTTCCTGGTGTGTGGCTACTTCATGCACCTCCTGTCCGAGAAGAAGGTGGTCTACCTCACCTTGGCCACCACGGTCGCCTTCGCGATCGCCATGGTTGGGCTGATCCTCTGGTCCGACAAGGATCCCGTCACTGGGACCTCACCCAAGACGTTCTATGTCCCTTAAGACCTTCCATATCGTGTTCGTCACGGTCTCCGTGCTGCTGATGCTGGTCATCGCAGCGTGGAACTTCGGCAATTATCGCGACAACGGGACGACCTCGGATCTGACCTGGGGCATCGTCTCCGTCGTGGCTGCCGTCGGGCTGCTAGTCTACGGCAAGGTGTTCCTGCGGAAATTCAAGAACGTCAGCTACCTGTGAGCCGTCTCCTCGTCAGCCTCGTCCTGATGCTCCTCGCCAAGCCGATGGCATTCGGATGCGCGGCCTGCTTTGGCCGCTCCGATTCCCCGATGGCGTATGGCATGAACGCCGGGATCATGACCCTCCTTGCGGTCATCCTCAGCATGCTGGCCCTGATCGCCACGTTCTTCGTCTTCATCGTCCGCCGTGCCGCCCAGGTGGATCCGGATGTTCCGGAATCCACTCCGACCTCGAATTCCTGAACCGCTTCACCGTTTGTCTGCCATGAGTCTCTGGAACTACCTCCTGCCTCCACCGAACGCCTCCGCGCAGGGCAAGGCGATCGACGACCTGATGATCTACATCCACCTCCTGATGGTGGTGCTGTTCGTCGGTTGGTTGGCCTACTTCCTCTACACGGTCTTCCGCTTCCGCCAGTCGGCCAATCCCAAGGCCGACCATGTGGGGGCCCGCGGCCATGTCTCCACCTACGCCGAGATCGGTGTCGCTGTGGTCGAGGTCCTCCTGCTGCTCGGCTTCGCTGTGCCGCTGTGGGCGAGGGCTGTCGATGAGTTCCCTGTGAAGAAGGGGGATCCCAAGACCGACCCGATCGAGATCCAGATCATGGGACAGCAGTTCGCCTGGAACGCGCACTACGCCGGTCTCGATGGCAAGTGGGGCAAGCAGGACATCAAGGATGCCTCGGCCAACAATCCCTTCGGTCTCGTGCCCTCGGATGCGGACGCCAAGGATGATGTCACCTGCCTCCGCGAGCCGTTCCTGATCCCGATCAACCGCGACATCATCTGCCGCATCTCCTCCATGGATGTCATCCACAGCTTCAAGCTCCCCCGGATGCGCATCACCCAGGACGCCATCCCCGGCCTGACCATCCCGGTCCATTTCACCCCGGTCGAGAAGGGTGATCACATGATCATCTGCGCCCAGCTCTGCGGGAACCTCCATTCCACCATGAAGGGTGAGTACAAGGTGGTCAGCCAGGAGGAGTTCGACACGTGGTACGCTGCGAAGTCCAAGGCCGGCGGTGCCGGTGCCTCCTTCGAATAGGCCATCGCCGACGTTGTCGTCCTGACGAATGACCCCGCCGCGGCGGGGTCATTCCATTTCGTCCCCGGACGTGTCGGCGTCCGGATCCTCGAGGAACGCCCGGGGATTCTTCCTGGTGCGGCCTGGCGGGCGCTGACGGCTCACCCGCTTGCTGAGTTCGGCACCCTCCTGGATGAGCTTCAGGAAACGTTCATGCCGATCCTTAGGAATCGAACCCGCCGCCACCCCGGCCACGACGGCGCAGCCCGGTTCGGCAACGTGCCGGCAGTCCCGGAACCGGCATCCCTGGGCCGCCAACTGGATCTCGGGAAAGGACTCCTCCAGTCCGTCCTCGTCGGCCCACACCTGAAGTTCCCGGAGGCCCGGGGTGTCGATCACAAAGCCCCCCGATGGCAGGGGAATCAACTCCCGCGAGGTCGTGGTGTGACGTCCCTTGTCGTCCTTCTCCCGGACCTCGATCGTGGCCTGGTAAATGTCCCCGCATAGGCGGTTCACCAGACTCGACTTTCCCACGCCCGACGAGCCGATGAAAGCCACCGTCTGGCCCTCCTGGATCTGCTGCCCCAGCAGGCGGAGCCCCTTGCGCCGGGTCGCGCTCGTGACCAGTACCTCGGCCTCGCCGATGGCGGCCTTCACCTCCTCGATCCGGGGAAGGGGATCGGGGCAGAGGTCCGCCTTGTTCAGGACGACCACCGGCCGGACACCGCCCTCCCGGACCACAGCCAGGAAGCGTTCGAGGCGACGTAGGTGGAACCGGGAGTCGAGCGCCAGAACGATGAAGGCGACATCGATGTTGGCCGCGAGGATCTGGACCGCGGCCGCACGTCCGGGGATCTTGCGAGCCAGACGGGTCCGACGGGGCAGCACCCTCTGGATGACGCCTGAATCCTGCCCGGAGGTTCCCGAGACCAGCACCCAATCGCCGATGTGCGGCAGGTCAGCGGCGGAATTGGCCTCGTGTTCGAGGCGTCCCGCCACGGTGACCATCCGCTCCCCGGACTCCATCACGACCACCCGTGCCCCGCGATATTCGCTGACCACCCGGCCGGGTGCCCAATCGGCCGGCACCTCCGACCCCATCCGATCGGCCCACGCCTTCGACCATCCCAGAGCGGTCAGATTCATGCGCCCCGAAATACGCAACGGGCGGTGCAGGTCTCAGCCACCACGATCTCCGTGAGGAGTGGCAGCCCTGGCCTCAGCTGGCTCCAGATCCACTCCGCAATCCGTTCGCTTGTCGGATTCTCCAATCCCGGGATCTCGTTCAGGAAGTGGTGGTCCAGGCGCTGATGGATCGGGGTGAAGGCCGACTTGATGTCGGCGTAGTCCATCACCCAACCCATCTGTGGATCGACGGGTCCCTCCACGACGATCTCGACCTGGAAGCTGTGTCCGTGCAGCCGGGCGCATTTGTGTCCGGGCGGGACGTGCGGCAGGCGGTGGGCTGCCTCGAACTGGAACGTTCTTCGGAGTTGCATGGTGTTCAGACGGTTTCCCAATCGGTCCACGTGACCAGGTCGCCCAGCGTGGGTCGACCATCATGGCGCCACCCTGTGGGCGGTTCCTGCATACGACCGAGAGGACAGATCCGGGAGATCCCCCAGTGGGCGAGCACCGGGATCATCTCGGCGAGTCGACTCTCGCCGACGGCTGTGCCCAGGGTGCTCACGTGGCCTCGGATGACCTCGGCATGACGAAGCATGTCCTCGAGG
>JBDLQQ010000085.1:0-9157 GCA_039800465.1 Verrucomicrobiota bacterium | reverse complement strand
TGGGGGGTGTTGGGGCGGCGCGACACCACCGGTTGCCGATTCGAAACAACCCTGCATCCCGGCAGGGATGCCAGCCAAGGACGTCGACATCCCGGCCGCGACCCATACCGCGGCCTCCAGGTTCTCCTGCTGGATCCCCGGGGGCATCTCCGGCACGTTGGTCGGGACGTCGCCCGTGCCGTTCCAGTTCTCCCATCCCGAGTGGCTGATCCTCCTCCCCGTGGCGGTGGCCTGGACCCTGGGGTGGGCGTGGAGAAGCGATTCCTCCCTCGCCCGGGGACGACTCCGATGGGCCCTGGGACTGCGACTTGCAGGACTCCTCATCCTGATCCTCGCCGTCGCCGGACTCCAATGGCGCCGACCCGACTTCGGGATGAACCTGTTCTTCCTGCTCGACCGGTCGGACTCCGTCCCGGGACCGGTCCAGGAACAGGCCCGCCAACTCGCCAACCGGTGGGCCAAGGAGAAGCCCGAGACCGACAAGGGCGGGTTCCTCGTGTTCGGTGCCGATGCTGCGCTCGAGACCACGGCCAGGTCGGTCGCCGATGCGGAGCGCATCCAGACCGTGGTGCAGGGTGACCGCACCGACATCGCCGCCGCCATCCGCCTGGGCACCGCCGCGTTTCCCGAGCAGGGACAGCGCCGTCTCGTGCTCCTCTCCGATGGCAACGAGAACTCCGGCGACGGCCTCGCCGCCATCCGGTCCGCCCGGTCCCTCGGGGTGACCCTCGATGTCGTCCCCATCGGATCCCGCCGCGGCGAGGATCTCGCCGTCCACAAGGTCGAGGTCCCGGCCGCCGTGAAGAAGGGCCAGGCGTTCGAGGTGCGCCTGGTGGTCGGGACCGAGAAGGCCCGCACCGCCAGCGTCCGACTGTACCGGAATGACCGCGCCATCGCGGAGCAGGAGGTGACCCTGGAGCCGGGCAAGAACCTGCTCTCCGTGCCGCAGAAACTCGAGGAACCCGGCTTCTATGCCTACGACGTCTCGGTCGACACCGACGGCGACACGGTGCCCCAGAACAACCGGGCCAGCGGCTTCGTCCAGGTGCGCGGTGATCCCCGTGTCCTGGTGGTCAGCAGCGATCCGAACGCCGACCGCTTCCTGGTCCAGGCGCTCCGGGAGGCGCGACTCGAGGTCCGTGTCGTCCCGGAGACCGGGTTGCCGTCGACCCTTGCCGAGATTCAGAGCCACGACGCCGTCGTGCTGGGCAATGTCTCGGCCGGGGATCTGGGGCCGGACGGCATGCGTCTGCTCGAGAGCGCGGTCCGGGATTTCGGGGTGGGACTCGTCTGTGTCGGGGGTGACCAGGCCTTCGCCGCGGGCGGTTATCGGAGCACCCCGCTGGAGGAGGCGCTGCCGCTCGACATGGAGTTGTCGTCGAGGAAGGTCCTGCCCAAGGGCGCCCTGGGGCTGGTGATGCACGGCATGGAGTTCGCCAACGGGAACCAGGTGGCCCGTGAGATCGCACTGGCCGCGCTCGACGCACTGGGGCCGCAGGATGAGATGGGGGTCTGGCTCTGGGATGGCACCGAGAAGCCGTTGTTCCCATTCCAGGCCGTGGGGTCGAAGACGGACCTCGCCCAGCAGATCGCCGGGATGAACCAGGGGGATCTCCCCAGCTTCGACGGGCTCATGACCCTCGCCCTCGGGGACCTCCAGAAATCCACCGCGAACCTGAAGCACCTCATCGTCTTCAGCGATGGCGACCCGAGCGCGCCGTCCGATGCCCTGATGCAGCAGTATGTCGCCGGAAAGATCACCGTCAGCACGGTCATGATCGGGGGCCACGTCCAGCCCACGACGATGGAGCGCATGGCGCAGCAGGGGCGCGGCCGGTTCTACGACGTCCGCTCGGCCGCCCAGCTGCCGCAGATCTTCATCAAGGAGGCGGCGATGATCCTGAAGTCCGCGATCTCGGAGGAGCCGTTCCGTCCGCAGGTGGCGGCGGGAAGCGAGCTGACCCGGGGCATCGGATCGTGGCCGATGCTGCAGGGCCATGTCGCCACCACCCCGAAACCGAGGGCCGAGATCCCGCTCCTGACCGGCAACGGGGATCCGCTTCTGGCCCACTGGCAGCATGGACTGGGACGATCGGTCGCGTTCACCAGCGATGCCCGCAGCCGCTGGGCGAGGGAGTGGATCGGGTGGGCGCAATACCAGCAGTTCTGGTCGCAGGCGGTCCGCTGGTCCCTGCGGCGCGTGGACGCCTCCGACCACAATGCGCGGGTGGGCATCGACAACGGGGTCGGGGTGCTGTCGGTCGAGTCCCTCGATGCCGAGGGCAACTTCCGGAACTTCCTGGACCTGCGGGCGGCGGTGGTGGGGCCCCGGGGGCGGCGGACAGAGGTGGTGCTGGAGCAGACGGGTCCGGGTCGATACGAGGGGCGTTTCGCCGCGGCCGAGGTCGGGGCCTACCTGGTCAACCTCCTGGAGACGAGGGAGGGACGTCCGGTCGGCTCCCAGGTGCTCGGCACCAGCGTCAACCATTCACCGGAGTTCGAGACCGATGGACCAGACCGTGCGCGGCTCCAGCGCCTGGCCGAGGCGGGGGGCGGCAAGGTCCTGGACCCCGCGACGGACAACCCGTTCCTGCGGGATCGTCGTCGCACGTTCCGGTCGACCGACCTCTGGCAGGGACTGCTGGAGTGCTTCGTGATGCTGATGGTGATCGATGTCGGCGTGCGGCGGGTGGATGTGGACCGTTCGGAATGGGCCCGCTGGTGGTCTGGGATCCGGGCCCGGTGGGGTTGGGGAACTCGGACGCCGGAGCGTGCGGAGGAGGGGCTGCAATCGCTGCTCAGCGCCCGGGAGCGGGTCCGTGAGAGTCGGACACGGGCGGGGCAGGGTGGGGAGGCCGCGGTCGCGGTCACGAAACCCGCCCGCACGGAGGTCGGAGATGCAAAGTCCTCAGCGGGTAGCGAAGGTCGCGAACCCGGTGTCACCGCGGATGGAACCCCGAGCCCCGGTGTCACCATTCAGGATGGGGGATCTGGCGAGGTTTCCGGGGAACCCTCGACACCGACGAGTCGGCTGCTCGAGGCGAAGCGGCGGGCCCAACGGAGACCGGGTTCGGGACCCGCTTGAGGTGGAGGCGATGCTGTTGGATCCCCACCCGCTCCGGGTTTGACCATCGAGTCATGGTGTTCCGCGATGGCCCTGGAATTCAGACTTTGCGGGGTGGGGTGGATTCGGTCTTCCTCCTGCCGTGCTGTCCTCGAATCCCGTCTTGCGGCGTGATCCCTTTGTCCCCTCCGGTTCCGTCTATGGGACGATGACCGTCCAGGGAACGGTGGCCAAGACGGCGGTGCTCCTGGTGCTGGCCCTGATCACGGGTTCGGTGACCTGGATCCTGGCCCGGAAGGGGGCCCCGGTCTGGTCGTTTGTCGGAGTGGCAGGGACTTGGGCTTTACTGTTCGGGATCACCCTGTTGTTCAAGCCTCAGTGGTCCCCGGTGCTGGCCCCTCTCTACGCGATGATGGAGGGCGTCGCCGTCGGGGGCGCCTCGTTCGGATTCGAGCAGAAGTACCCCGGCATCGTCGTCGCGGCCGCCGGAGCCTCGGCATCCACCCTCGCTGCCCTCCTGTTCGCCTACCAGAGTGGCCTGATCCGGGCGACGGGGTTGTTCAAGCGGGTCGTCCGCATCGCCACGTGGGGGATCGTGCTCTTCGCCATCACGCAGATTGCCCTGCTGTTCTTCTTCAACGTGGGTCTGTTCTTGGAGGTCCACGGTTCGGGACTCATCGGGATCGGTTTCAGTGTCTTCGTCGGGGTCATTGCCGCCCTCAATCTGGTGATCGACTTCGACCGCATCGAGGAGTGGGCACGGGTTGGGGCCCCGGAGTATTTTGAGTGGTACTCCGCCTTCAGCCTGATGGTCACGCTGCTCTGGCTCTACTTCGAGATCCTGCGCCTGCTGGCGAAGCTCTCGAAACGCCGTTGATGCCCCGATGAGGGAGTGCGGAGTGGGGACCGGGTTCGAGGTTTGCTTGAGACACGGGTGGCGCTGTTGGATCGGGACCCCCTCCGGGGCCGACCATCAAGGCACCTCCTGGGATGGGTTTGGAATTCAGACTTTGCGGGATGGGCGGATTCGGTTTTCTTCGTGCCATGCAGTCGTCCAATCCCGTCTTTCGTCGTGATCCCTTTGTCCCCTCCCGCTCCCTCGATGGGGCGATGACCATCCAGGGCGCCGTGGGCAAGACCGCGGTGCTCCTCGTGTTGGCCCTGATCACGGGTTCGGCCACCTGGACCCTGGCCCAGAAGGGGGCCCCGGTCTGGCCGTTTGTCGCTGGGGCCGGGTTGCTGGGCTTCCTGATCGCGATCGCACTGATGTTCAAGCAGTCGTGGTCGCCGGTGTTGGCCCCTGTTTACGGGGTTCTGGAGGGTGTCGTCCTCGGGGGCGTTTCGGCGGGCTTCGAGCAGCAGTATCCGGGAATTGTCGTCGCCGCGGCAGGTGCCACGGTCGCGACCCTTGCGGCGCTCCTGTTCGCCTATCAGAGCGGCCTGATCCGGGCGACCGAGTCGTTCAAGCGGGGCGTCATCATCGCCACGATGGGCATCGCGCTGTTCTACCTGGTGATGATGGTCCTCGGGTTCTTCGGGATCCAGATGCCGGCGATCAACGGCTCGGGCCTCCTGGGCATCGGCTTCAGCGTGGTCGTCGTGGTCATTGCCGCCCTCAATCTGGTGATCGACTTCGACGCGATCGAGCAGGGGGCGCGGGCTGGGGCCCCGAAGTACATGGAGTGGTACGCCGCCTTCGGCCTGATGGTCACGCTGGTCTGGCTCTACTTCGAGATCCTGCGCCTGCTGGCGAAGCTCTCGAACCGCCGCTGATCCCCGCGGGGTCGCTAGATTTAGCGTCGACCCGGTGTTGTCGCGTCGCAGGGGGCGGGTGCTGAAATGGCATCGCCATGCGACGTCGTGCCGAGCCCTCCTTCTACGGCTCTCCGGAAGGTCCGTTGCCGGATCCCAGCAGTTGTGGGGGAGGCGTGACCGCCTCTGTCCAATGCCATCCGCGGTTTGCCGGGTTGCGGGATGAACTCCTCACGCGTTTCGACGGGTTCAAACCGTGGACGGGTACCGGCTACCGCTTTCAGACCTTGGACTTCCCCAGTCCAGCCGATGTTCTGAGCGGGCACGGCGCCTGGATGCGAGGAGGCCGATGGAATCCCCGAGGTCTGCCGGCCGTCTACGGAAGCACCACCGACACCACCGCGTTGCAGGAGTGCCAGGCCAATGACCGGTACTATGGCGTTGTGAACAGGAGCCCCCGGATCCTGATGGCGATTGAAGGGACCCTCACCCGCCTGCTGGATCTGTCGGACTTCACGATCCGTCGTGCCCTCGGTATCACTCTGCAGGGACTGGCTCGGGAGGACTGGCGGAGGTTGCAGGACGCCGGTCGGGAGAGCCTCTCCCAGACGATTGGGAGGGCGGTGGCCGCCGTAGGAGGCAGTGGGATCCTGGCGCGATCCGCCGCCAGCGCCGCTGGGATCAACGTCGTCGTGTTCCCTGGAGCGCATGGCGACGATCGCCTTGAGATCGTGGATGCCGATCGATTGGAGCGGCTCACTTCAGGGAGGCTGGATTGATACCTGCAATAATGCAGGCTAGAAAGCAGACAGTGGAATGAAGACCCTCGTTGCAAAACACAGGACAGCCCACCCCGCCTTGGGGGGATTCCGCTTCGCCCATCGGGGTGCAACGGATTACGCCGGTCTCCTCCGGCAGTACCGGACCGTGTTCCGGATGCCGCAGCCGGTGATCGTCCGGCTGACCGGATTCTCGCCCCGATCGGTGGCCAAATGGAGCGAAGGCGTACCGCCCTCCCCCAAACAGGAGAAGGCGTTGGTCGAGATGGATCGGCTGCTGGAGGGCCTGTCGCGGGTCATGGTTTCGGAACAGATCGGTCCATGGCTGAAGAGTCCCAACACGGCCTTCGGCGGCTGTACCCCCCTCCAGTTGGTGGAGCGGGGCGAAACCGATCGGATCTGGCGGATGCTCTACGACCTCGAGTCCGGCCAACCCGGATGACGGCGTCTGGTGGTCCCTCAGCCTGTCAGGTCCTCCATTTGGAAGGTTTGGTGGGTTGCTGGATGGGGTTTCCCCGCCTTGTCCCACTCGTCTCGGCTGCTCCCTCCATGGCCGCTCCCAGCGCCTTCCATCTCCTTTCCTGTTGAGGAACAAAACCTTGCCTCGGCTGGCACGGATATGGCTAAGTCGCGGACTGGTCCGTGGTCAAGGGTTCGTGAGAGCGTTTGAGTGCGGGATACCGTCCAGTCCGATGCACCGACGTCGCATGATGATCCACTATTCCGGCCGTGTTCAGGGGGTTGGGTTCCGATACCAGACCCACCGTGTCGCCGCCGGTTTCGAGGTCACCGGCACCGTTCGCAATCTGCCGGATGGCCGGGTCGAGCTCGTCGCCGAGGGCGACGAGTCGGAACTCGCCGGGTTCCGCGAGGCGATCCGGGACAGCGGTCTGAAGGGATTTATTCGCAATGAGGAAGTGGCCTGGTCCGATGCCCGCGGGGATCTCCGCGGATTCGTGATCACGTCCTGATGCCGATGAAGTACGCGATCATAGCCGACATCCATGCCAACCTGGACGCCTTCCAGGTGGTTCTCGAGGACATCCAGCAGCAGAAGTGCACCCATGTCGTCTGTCTGGGCGACGTGGTGGGCTACGGCGCCAACCCCAAGGAGTGCCTCGACATCGTCCGGGGGATGAACATCCCGACGGTGAAGGGGAACCACGATGAGTACATCGGTCTCGACGAGGATCCCGAAGGCTTCAACGACGCGGCCGCCGAGGCGGTGAGCTGGTCCAGGGCCCAGTTGACCGACGACGACCGGAAGTGGCTCCGCGAGCTGAAGTACCAGCGGCTTGTGGCGAATTTCACCATCGTCCACGCCACCCTCGATGTCCCCCAGCGGTGGGGCTACGTCTTCGAGAAGCTCGAGGCCGCGGCCAGCTTCACCTACCAGCACACCCAGCTGTGCTTCTTCGGGCACACCCACGTCCCGGTCGCCTTCATCCGCGACACGGGAGTCCGGGGTGGGACCTACTCCAAGTTCCGGGTCGAGGCGGGCAAGAAGTACTTCGTCAACGTCGGCAGCGTGGGGCAGCCCCGCGATGGCAACCCGAAGGCGGCCTACGTCGTCTATGACATCCCGCAGCAGCAGATCGAGCTGCGGCGTCTGGACTACCCCATCGCCGAGGCCCAGCGGAAGATCCGTGCCGCGGGTCTTCCCGACCGTCTGGCCGATCGGTTGGCCGTCGGCCGCTAGCCCTCCGAGCCAGCATCCGGGTTTGGACAGGCGGTGTCGCCCTGAATGAAGGTCCTCATCCTCAAGCCCAGTTCCCTCGGGGATGTCGTGCAGGCCCTGCCTGTGGCCCGGCTCCTCCACAGGGCGCGCCCCGATGCCGAGATCCACTGGTGGCTCAACCGGGAGCTGACGCCGCTCCTGGAGGGCGATCCGGACATAGCGCGGGTGATCCCGTTCGACCGGAAACGACTGGCACGGCTCTCTGGACTTCCCCGTCTCGTCTCGCACCTGCAGTCCATCCGCGCCCAGCGGTACGATTGGGTCATCGACCTCCAATCACTGGCCCGCAGCGCCTTCGTGTCGTGGTACGCCCGGGGCGGATTCACCATCGGACTCGAGGATCGACGCGAAGGGGCTCCCGCGTTCTACGACCAGGCCGTCCCCCGGGCAGGATTCACGACCCATGCCGTCGACTGGTACCTCGACGTCCTCCGGGCACTGGGAATCCCGGTCCACGGCGATTTCGATTGGCTTCCGGAGAGGCCGGAGGTCTTCCGCCTCCTCCGGTGCCGGATTCCCTGGATGGGTCCCGACTGCATCGCGCTGCAGCCCGGGGCGCGATGGGAGAACAAGCGGTGGCCGCTGGACCATTTCCGTCAGGTCGTTGCCCAGCTCCGGACCCGTCTTCCAGGAACGCAGATCCTCATCCTGGGCGGGGCGGAGGATCGTCCGCTGGGCGCCGCGCTGGCCGCTGCGGGCGTGAGTGGGGTCCGAGATCTCACGGGGCAGCTGGATCTGCAGGAGCTGGTCGAGGTGATGCGTCGTGTCCGTGTCCTCGTGACCAACGACACGGGCCCCATGCACATCGCCGCGGCGCTGGGGCGGCCCGTCGTGGGACTCTTTGGTCCGACGGAGCCGCGACGGACCGGACCCTATGGTGCCCGGCATCGGATCCTCCGTCATGAGCTTCCCTGTTCCCCCTGTCTGAAGAGCCGGTGCCGTTGGCGGGAGCCCCTCGGCTGTCTCATCGGGATCCCGCCCCGGCAGGTGGTCGATGCGGTTCTCGACCTGATCGACCGGGCAGCGGCTTGATCTGAGGTCCCGGCCCCCTAGAGTCCGACAGATGTTTCGCCTCGTTGCCGTCGCTTTGGCCGTGCTCTGTTCCGGATGGGTCTCGGCCCAGGTGGACGTCGACCTCACGATGGCCCGTGAGGCGTTCCTGCCGGAGGAGGACATCGATGTGGGGGTCCGCATCTCCAATTTCACTGGTGCCCCGCTGACGCTGGGCAAGGAGCCCAAGTGGCTGCAGTTCACGGTGGAGCGGATCGCTGGGAGCGTCGCGGAGCGGCTTTCGGAACCCCCGGAGAGCGGGGAATTCACCCTGGAGCAGGCCACTCGCGGCAAGCTGACCTTCAACATCACCCCATTGTTCCGGCTCTCCACTCCCGGTGCGTTCCGCGTCTCTGCCATGGTCCTGCTGCCCGGTGGGGAACAGGCGCTCTCGGCCCCCAGGACCTTCGAGATCATCTCCGGAGCCCGGATCGGTACACGGGAGGTCGGCTGGAAGGCTCCCGATGGCACCGTCGAGCGTCGCAAGTTCATCGTCCAGAAGGGGAACTTCCAGAAGAAGGCCCAGCTCTATGTCCGCATCACCGATTCCTCCGAGGCCCATACGGTCAAGGTGCTCCCCCTGGGTGTTTCCGTGTCCTTCGACCGGCCGGAGTGGGTCGTCGATCGCCAGACCCGCTTCCACATCCTGCACCGCACGGATGCCAGCCACTACCTGTATCATATCATCCTGCCCGACGGGACCATCGAGTCCCGACGCATGCTGATCAATGACGGCTCCGGTCGTACCCAGTTCCGGGTGAATGAGGAGGGTGA
>JBDLQQ010000084.1:0-5039 GCA_039800465.1 Verrucomicrobiota bacterium | reverse complement strand
GTGGAATACCCCTTCTGATGCACGCGGGAGAAGGTCCAGACCATGCGGGCCTGGCTCACCAGCTGTTTCTCGTCCGGGACGCACCGGCCCTGGACCGCATCGTCGCACAGACTGTAGCCCCCCTGCTTCCAGTCGATCGCGGTGTCGTACCAGTAGGGGAGGATGCGTTGCCGGAGCTGGTCGCGGGCCTCCGTGGCGATCGAGTCCAGGCTTCCCGCGGCGACAAGCGCCCACGACGACCGCAGCAGGATCAGGAGGAGGGCGGGTGTGAGACTCAGGAGCGGGCGCATCCCACACGCTCGCTGGTGCTTGCACATGCGGTCAATGGTCGACCTGGAATATCATTCGATCCGGACCGGCAGCCGCCGACGTCACGGGAGCAGGCCAAGGGTCTCTTCCACCGGTGGACCCAACTGGGACGACCTGATCGGCGGAGTCAAAGCTCCGTCCCCACTCAGGGCTGCTTCCAGACGATCCGGATCAGGCTGTCGTCGGGTGAACCCTTCGTCGCGCCCCCGTGAGTGACGACATAGATCGCGCCGTCCTTCCCCAGCTGCATGGCCAACGGTCCTGCCGCGAGGCCCTGGAGGAAGGCTTCGCTGGGACCGGGCTTCGCCGTCTTGGGGTCGAGCGCCGCGGTGCGGATCGATTTGCGGCTGAAGTCCGCGTAGAAGAGCGCTCCCTGATACTTCTTGGGGAAGCCTTGTCCGGAGGGGCTGGGCCGATAGATCAGCGCCCCGACGCACGACGCCCCGGTGTTGCGCTGGTATTGGAACCAAGGGTCGGAGAACCCGCTGACGTGGTTGGTCCGGGTCAGGGTCTGCAGGCCCGGACCGAACACCTTCGGCCACCCATAATTGGCGCCGGGGGCGATCCGGTTCACCTCGTCGTAATCGTCGTTCAGGTCGCCGCCGTTCTCCGCCACCAGGATCGATCGGGTCGGCGCGTCGAAGGTCAGCGACCACGGTTGGCGATGGCCGCGGCTGTAGATGCGGGGATCGGCCCCGGCGGTTTTGACGAACGGGTTATCCTTCGGCACCGATCCATCGAATCCGATCCGGAGGACCTTGCCACGCGGGTCGCCGAGGGATTGGGCACGGTTGTTGGGGTCATCACAATAGGTCCGGATCTGGGCGTTCTGGTTGTTCTCACCCGTGGTGACATAGAGCACCCGCTCGGTCGGGTGAGCCAGGAGGGCGCCCCCGACGTGTTGGCCGGCCTGGTCGCCTTCCCATTCCACGAGGGTCTTCTCGCTGGCGGGATCGATCCGGGACGCCTCACCGGTTCCTTGGACGGTCCAGCGCGTGACACAGGCGATGTATTTGCCCTGTGGGGCGTTGGTGCGGTGATGGGCGAGGAAGAGATGCGGGGTCTTGGGGAAGTCCGGATGGAAGGCGATGCCGTGCAGTCCGCGGTCCCCGCTGACATCGGTCGGCACGGAGCCCACGACGCTCGACTTCCGGGTCTGGGTGTCGATCCGCCAGACCTGACCCGCCCGCCCGGTCACCCAGGCTGCGCCATCCGGGGCGAAGGCGATCTCCATGGGCTCACTGACGACGTCGGGACCGGCCACCGTCTCGATCGCAAACCCCGGGGGAAGAACCGCCTCGGCGAGGGCAGCTGTGGAGAAGGCGCAGGTCGAGACAATCGCAGAGAGGAGGAGATTCAGAGGGCGCATGGTTTCGAGGGTGCCCGTGGAAGCTGAGGAGGTCCCGATAGGGAGGCAATCCTTCACTGCGGACATCGTTCACTTCGGAACCGGGGACGGTCATTGCCTCTGGTTCCTGAGGGGTCGAGACTCGGGTCGTGGACGCCGCCCCGATCTCGTTTCGCCCCCGTGCTCGACCCACGGAAGTGTCCCCCGGCGCGGCAGAGTCGGTGGTGTTGTCAGTGGACGGAATGACGTGCAACCACTGCGCCCTCCGGGTCCAGGAGGCGCTGCAGGGGGTGGCGGGAGTCGAGGGGGTGCGGGTGGATCTGGCCGCGGCCAAGGCGACAGTCCGCCGCTCCACGGAGGCTGGAACGCCGGATACCGCACTGGTGAGCGCCCTGGAGAAGGCGGGTTATGCGGCGAAGGTTGAGTTGGCTGCCGACGCCTCACAGAAGAAGCCCCGTCTCCAACCCTGGACCCGGGCGCTCCTTCTGGGAGTTCCCGTGACCTTGATCCTCATGGCCGCCGAATGGGGTTTGGGCCTGGGTATGAATCGGACCTACCAGTGGATCGCCCTGGTGTTGACTCTTCCGGTCCAGGTGCTCGTCGGGGCCCAGTTCTACCAGGGAGCCTGGCGACAGCTCCGGTCGGGTCGATCCAACATGGACACCCTGGTGTCGATCGGCTCCACGGCCGCCTTCGGGTTCAGCGCGTGGGCGCTGGCTACGCGATTCCCGGGTCACGTCTATTTCATGGAATCGGCTGGGATCCTGACCCTGATCAGCGTGGGCCACTGGCTGGAGGCCCGGATGGCCTCGCGGGCCGGGGACGCGCTCCGGTCGCTGCTCCAGCTCGCCCCGGAACGGGCCCGGCGTTGGCGTGCGGGACGGGAACAGGACGTGGCTGTCGGGGAGCTGGCGCCTGGCGACGTCATCCTGCTGAAACCCGGCGACCGGGTCCCGGTGGATGCCGAGGTCACCGAGGGAACCTCGAGCGTGGTGGAGGCCATGCTCACCGGGGAAGCCATCCCGGTGGAGAAGGGGCGCGGTGCCACCCTGTATGCCGGGACGGTGAATCAGACCGGGCGCCTGCTGGCACGGGTCCGGGCCACCGGCAGCGCCACGGCCCTGGCCCGCATCATCGCCTCCGTGGAACGGGCGCAGTCCAGTCGGGCCGATGTCCAACGTCTGGCCGATCGGATCAGCAGCGTCTTCGTCCCGGTCGTGGTGGTTGTGGCGATCGTCACCGCCGTCGGCTGGGCGCTGGGGTATCCGCACCTCAAGGCCGTGCACGCGGCGATCGCCGGTGGGCTGTGGCATTCCATGATCCCCGAGTCCCCGGTCGCCGCGGCCTTCGTCATGGCGACGGCGGTGCTGATCGTGGCCTGTCCCTGCGCCATGGGATTGGCGACGCCGACGGCGCTGATGGCCGGGGTGAATGCGGCGGCGCGGCGCGGTATCCTGATCCGGGATGCCCAGGCGCTGGAGAAGTCGGGACGCGTCACCCTGGTGCTCTTCGACAAGACCGGCACTCTGACCGCAGGGGCTCCGTCGGTCGTCGATGTCTGGTCTGCCTCTGGCACGCTGGAACAGCTCCGACCCCAGATCGCGCGTCTCACCCAGTCGTCACAGCATCCCTTGTCGCGTGCCGTGTCAGAGTGGGCAGGTGACCGGGTGGCCGCGGAGGCTCCGCCCTCAGGATGGATCGAGCATCGGGGACTGGGTGTCGAGGCGCCGGGGACTGTGCCTTCGGGATCCCCGTCGCTCCATCGGCTCGGATCGCTCGACTGGCTCGTGGCTTCGGGGGTGGACCTGGCCCCGGCTACGGAGGCCATCGGACGCTGGCAGCGTGAGGGGTGCACCGTTCTGGGGTTTGCCGACGGCACTGGGTTGCGCGCGGTGTTTGCCGTGAGGGATCCGCTCCGGGACGACGCGGTGACGACGTTGCAGCGTCTGCGTTTGATGGGCGTCCGGGTCGGACTGATGACCGGGGATCGGATGGAGGTGGCGCGGGTGCTGGGGCGGGAGTTGGGCCTGTCCCCGGAATGGATCTCGGCGGGGGTGCGTCCGGAGGGCAAGGCCGAGGCCATCCGGGAGTGGCAGGGGCGAGGGGAGCGGGTGTGCTTCGTGGGCGATGGGCTCAACGACGGGCCGGCCTTGGCCCAGGCAGATCTTGGAATCGCGGTGATGAAGGCGACCGATGTCGCCAAGGAGGCGGCAGACCTCCTCCTGTTGTCCCCGGATCTGGATGGGGTTCCCCGGGCGCTGGAGCTATCCCGGGCGACGCTGCGGGTGATCCGGCAGAACCTGTTCTGGGCATTCTTCTACAACGCGGCGTTCGTCCCGTTGGCGGCGTTGGGATTCCTGAGTCCGATGCTGTCGGCGGTGGCCATGGCGGCGAGCGACCTGATCGTTATCGGGAACGCGCTCCGTCTGCAGCGAAGGGATTGAGAAGGGGACGTGGGGGCTGCATCCCCCGGTAGGGACGTCCTCCGCGAGGTCCCCATATTCCCCGCGAGGGTTCAGCGGATGTGTTGGGTAGGACGGGCTCCTCCGACGCGTCAGCCGACCCGACTGCGATGTCGGGAGGATTGGAACGCAGCGGCGGGGATCGAGATGGGGGCGCAAGGGACTGCGGCCCGACCTCGGGGGGGGCTGTCGCACCCCGTGCTGCAGGGCACTGCAGCACCCACCGGGGCAGGACCTCGCGTGGAGGGATCAAGATGGGGAGGTGGGGGACCTCAGGCCCTTGGGGCGATGTTCGACTTGAACAAGATCCGTTCTTTGGAACTGTCGAAGGATGCGTTGTGCGATTGCTTCACTGATGTTGGTGGTGGGTGTCTGGGTTTGTCCTGAAACGGCGTGGGGCCAGAGTGGGAAGAACGGTCCTGCTGTTCCTCCGCAGCAGGGTTCGAATTCCGGAAAACATCCAAAGTCGGCCATCTCACCAAAGGTGGGGAATGTGAAGTCACTGAAATCCGGCGTGAAACCACCCGAGGAGGAGTGGTCCAGCGACTTCTCCGGGTCGGGGCTTCCGATGCACAGTGGGACGAACGCGGTATTCCGCTGGATCCAGGATGGCGAGTTTCAGATGGGAAGCACCGAAGCGACGGACCCGGATCGGGATGATAATGAGACCCCACACAAGGTGACGTTGAGAAAGGGCTTTTGGTTGTTGGACCACGAGGTGACCCAACAGGAGTTCCAGACCATCATGGGTTACAATCATTCCGAGTTCAAAGGAGACCCTTCGCTGCCGGTGGAGGTAGTCTCATGGAATGAAGCTGACGAATTCTGCAGAAAGCTGACGGAGAGCGATCGCAAGGCGGGAAGGATTTTCCAGAATCAGAGGTACCGATTGCCCACGGAGGCGGAGTGGGAGTACGCGT
>JBDLQQ010000083.1:0-2651 GCA_039800465.1 Verrucomicrobiota bacterium | reverse complement strand
TCCCGAGGCCCGCCCCCAGAATCCACCGCCCCAAGCGCCGTGGATGGGGGGACGCCGTCGGGTTGCCCGAGAGCAATCGCTTCACTCGTTGTCCCATGGATCCATCCGTGGCCGCGAGGTGCCATTCGTTGGAGGCGTGGACCCTCTCAGCAAGGGTCACGAGGGCCGAGGCGAGGGAATGTCCATCGCCCTGCGCCTCGCGGACCCGGTCGTCACAGCGGAATTCCCGTTCCCGGCGGATCTGTTCCGAGACCCACCAGACGGCCGGATGGTAGAACAGCAGGGTCTCGGCGATCCGCTGCAGGAGGTTGATGAGATAGTCATGTCCCCGGATGTGGGCCAGTTCGTGCAGGAGGAGGGCGTCGATCTGCGCGCCGGGCAGGGATTGGAGGAAGCCGAGCGGCAGCAGGATCACCGGACGAAGCCATCCGATGACCATGGGCCCCTGGACGCGTGCTGATTCCAGCAGGCGGACCGGGTGTTGGATGCCCAGCCGCTGCGCCAGGATCCCACAGCGTTCCTGCCATGGTACAGGCACCGGGGTGGAGAGACGGGTTGCCAGGCGGCGGACCTGATACCAGCCGCCGAGCAACCGGATTCCGAGGATGCCGACGCCGATGAGCCATCCCCAGGTGATCCAGGGCAGCCAGTTTCTCCGGATGACGGGTGGGATCTGTTCAGTAGGCGTCGAGGGAACCCCAGGCATCGGTGTGGCGCTGGCGGTGGTCAGGGGTTCGAAGACCTCCGAGGCGGAGGTCAGGGCCAGGAACGTCACCACTGGGGCGGCGGCCATCAGGGCCAGGGTGCCGCAGGCCAGGGCATGGCGGTCGCGGGCGCTGGCGTTTCGGGTAAGGCGCAACGCGATGGCCAGGCCGGCGGCCAGCAAGGCGCCCTGCCACAGGAAGTGGAGGAGGACCCGTGCGACCGTGATCGCCAGCGGGCCGGAGAGTTCGTAGGCGAGGGGGTTCATGAGCGGGCGGTGTCGAGGGTGTTGAGGAGTTGGCGCAGCTCGGCGAGTTCCTTACGCGAGGGTTTCCGTCCGGCGAGGGCGTGCATCACCAGCTTCTGGGCGGATCCCCCAAAGGCCCGGTCGAGGAGATCATCCACCAGCTGACGCTGGGTCTCGTCCTCCGGCAGGGCGGGTGTGAAGACATGGGTCCGCTCGGAGTCGTCCCGGGTGACCAGTCCCTTGTCGGTCATGATCTGCAGCAGTTTCAGGATCGTGGTGTACCCGGTGCCGGGTCCGGATTGCTCGACCACCTGACGGACAGTCGAGGGCCCCTGGCTCCAGAGGATCCGGAGGATCGACAGCTCCGCCTCGGTCGGACGTGGAAGGTTTGTGGGCATGGGAGTGACTGTCTACGACGAGCTTCGTAGAATCAACGAACAATTTCGTAGATTGCTCTCTGATGGAGTGTTTCTGCTGTCAGCCTCTTGGAGACGGGCGGGTTTTGACGCAGGTTGGTGGCCCCGGATTGGTCCTGGGTTCCGATGCGATTCCTCGAGCGACAGGCGACGGTGGCGGCGGCCGGGTTCTCCCGGTGGATGGTGCCGCCCGCGGCGATCGCGGTGCACATGTGCATCGGGCAGGTCTACGGCTTCTCCGTCTTCAACCTGCCCCTCACCCGGCTCCTCGGCGTGACCCGGTCGGTTCCCGGTTCGGACTGGGAACTGCCGCAGGTCATGTGGATCTACTCGATCGCGCTGTTCATCCTCGGGATCTCCGCGGCGGTGTTCGGAAAGTGGGTCGAACGGAGCGGACCCCGGAAGGCCATGCTCGCCAGTGCGGCCTGCTTCTGCGGAGGGCTGCTCGTGTCGGCATTCGGGGTCCACCGGCACCAGCTCTGGATCGTGTACCTCGGCTACGGGGTCCTCGGAGGCGTCGGATTGGGACTCGGCTACATCGCGCCGGTATCGACGCTCATGAAGTGGTTTCCAGATCGCCCAGGAATGGCGACGGGGATGGCGATCATGGGGTTCGGCGGCGGAGCCCTCATTGGTGCCCCCCTTGGGGTCCACTTGATGGAACGGTTCCGCACGCCGACTTCGACCGGTGTGGCCCTGACCCTGGTGACGATGGCGTGCCTCTACGGGGTCTCGATGCTGCTCGGCGCCTGGATCGTCCGGGTTCCGCCCGAAGGGTGGCGTCCGGCGGGGTGGACCCCGGCACCCGGGGGGCAGTCCGAGGTGATGAACCTCCGTGTCACTGCCGACGAGGCCATCCGGACACCCCAGTTCTGGCTTCTCTGGGTGGTGCTCTGCATGAACGTCAGCGCCGGCATCGGGATTCTCGGGCAGGCCTCACCGATGGTGCAGGACCTGTTCGGGGTGAGCGCGGCGATCGGCGGCGGGTTCGCGGGTCTTCTGTCGTTGTCCAACCTGGCGGGGCGGTTCCTGTGGTCTTCGGTATCCGATGTCCTGGGCCGCCCCACCGTGTACACGATCTACTTCCTGCTCGGAGCCGTCCTGTACTGCCTGATTCCCCAGACCCAGCGGTGGGGCAGTCAGACGCTGTTCGTGGCGGTGACCGTGGTGATCATCTCCATGTATGGCGGTGGGTTCGCCACGATCCCCGCCTATCTACGGGATCTGTTTGGGACCCATCAGGTGGGGGCGATCCATGGTCGCCTGATCACCGCGTGGTCGGTGGC
>JBDLQQ010000082.1:0-6930 GCA_039800465.1 Verrucomicrobiota bacterium | reverse complement strand
AGGAGATAGATGAAGTCGTTGGCGCCGAACAGCGCGTGGGCGAGGTCGGCCCAGACCATCGCCTCGGCGGCGTCGGACCCATGGAGTCGTCGCAGGTCGGCCAGAGACCCCAGGCAGGCCTCGATCTCCGCAGCGGTCGGCCGACGCGAGAAGGCGGTCTCGTACATCCACCGGATCCGTTCCGGCGCCTCCGCCGTCGGCAGCTCCCGGAGCAGACGGCGGGCCCACAGTTCCGCCTGCTCATGGAAGAATGGGTCGTTCATCAGGGCCAGGGCCTGCGCCGGAACATTCGTGACGTTCCGCCGTCCCACCGTGCTGAACGGGGTCGGGGTGTCGAAGGTCAGGAGCGTCGGCGACAGGAAATTGCGTCGGACCCCCTGGTAGACACTCCGCCGTCCGGCGCCGTCCAAGGGACCACTGTTGTCAGGGCGACCGCGGCCGATGACGAACTCGTTGAGATGCACCGGGACCGGCGGACCGCCCAGAGCGGGATCAAGTCGACCCGAGATCTGGAGCGCCGCATCCCGGATCGCCTCGGCCTCGAGACGTCGCACCGGCATCCGATGCCAGAGGTGGTTGGCGGGGTCGATCTGGTCGGCCCGAGGATCCGCCGCCTGATGCCCCATCGCATAGGTCTGCGTGAGGACGATGCGCTGGATCAGCCGCTTGATGGAGCCGCCGTCCTCGTGGAGGAACTGCCACGCGAGATGATCCAGCAGCTCGGGGTGGGTCGGTGCCTCGCCGAGGGTTCCAAAGTTGTCGACCGTCGGCACGATCCCGCGCCCGAGGAGGTGGTGCCAGACGCGGTTGACGAGGGTCCGGGCCACCAGGGGGTTGTCTAGATCCGTCAGCTGCTCGGCGAGCTCCAGTCGACCACTGCTGAAGGGATCGGTGACCGGCCGCGCCTTCGGGAAGGCAGTGGGGAGGCTACGCGGCGCCACCGGACCTGGCTTGAAGGGCTTGCCGCGTACCAGCACGAATTCATCAACCCCCGTGCCGTCCATCCAGGCCACTGCGGTGCGGGAGACCCATTGGACCCGGTCCGCGATGGCGGACTCCTGCCGGCGGCAGTCGTCCAGTGCGGTGGTCCATGCCATTTCCAGAGGACCCAGGAGGGCGGGCTGTCGCACCAGAAGATCCGCCATGGGCAACAGATTCTCCGGAACAGACTCCCCACGCTCCAAGGCGGCCCCGATTCTATCGATCGCCCTGCCGAGGGCCTTGGCGGCTTCTTCCAAGGTCGACGCTTCGGATCCGATCCACGTCGATTGCGCCCCCTCGGGGAGCCAACGCGGCACGTCGGGTGACTCGACCACCATCAGCACCTCGAGCGGACGATCCCCCACCGGACCAAACTCGATGTGGGCCCGGTGTCCGCTGTAGGCACCCAGGTCGTGGGTGACCCATCGCGGCGCGGAGGACGGTCCCGAATCGAAGTGGCCGATCAGTTGGCCATGGAGCGGCCCGGCGACCATCAGGTGGGAATCGACTGCCGCGTAGACCCGGGTGGCTCCCCGGAGGAGATAGTGGAGGCGTCCCCCCTTCAGGGTGATCGTCGGGGTCCGGAGCATCTGACCCGACCGTCCGGTGGCTCCCAGTTCGCCCGAGTCGTTCTCGTTTCCGGGAGCCGTCGCCAGGCGTTTCCAGAATGGATCCCTGCGGGCCGCACCAAACCGCATCAGCCCCCCCAGTCCCAACCCATCCACCGCAGAGATCGCTTCCCCCGCCCCCATCGGTCGGACCCCAAAGGCCTCCCCATCCACCTTCCACGGCCGGTAGTCGGACCGAGTGAAGTCGGCGACGACACGGACGTCCGGAGACAGCCCTGGAGTCTCGATCGGCTGGAGGAAGGGAATTGCAGAGGCTTCACCCCTGAGCTCCAGCGAACGGGCCAGCCACGGATACAGCGCATGCGCCGGATCCGACGACGCCGAACGCATCGCCGACTGCCACTCGGCCAGAGTCTCATCATCACGGGTCACCGCCGGCAGGACCTCGCCCAGTGCCGCCATCCAGTGGAGGGGAAGACGGCCGGATTGGGACTTCATCCTCTGACCCAGTCCCTTCACCAGCCCGGGCCAGCGTTCCTTCCGGACGGCGGCAAGTTCTGAGGCCATGCGACGATTGTTCTCCATCGCCTCGAAGCGCACCTGTCGGAAACTGGCCCCCATTAGGAACCCGGTCAGCGCGTAGTAGTCCTGGGTCGAGATGGGGTCGAACTTGTGGTCGTGACAACGGGCGCAGGCGACCGTGAGTCCCAGGAAGGACTTCGTGAACACGTCGACCTTGTTGTCGAGGCGATCGCATTCGTCCTGTCGAATGTCCACCGGGGAGTGCACTTCCTCGCCGAGGAACGCCCATCCGGTGCCGAGCACGGACTCGTTGCTGTCGGTGCCGGGACGCAGACGCGGATGGGGCAGGAGGTCGCCCGCGAGATGCTCCTTCAGGAACTGCGGATAGGGGACGTCGGCATTGAAAGCGCGGATCAGGTAGTCGCGGTAGTGCCACGCGTTCGCGATCAGGTAGTCGCTCTCATGTCCCCTGCTCTCGGCGTAGCGCATGAGGTCCATCCAGTGCCGCGCCCAGCACTCGCCGAACTGGGGTGAGGCCAGGAGCCGATCCACCACGCGTTCCCGCGCCTCGGTGCTGGGGTCCGCGAGGAATTCGATCAACTCCTCGCGGCTGGGCGGCAGGCCGGTGAGGCCGAAGGAAACCCGACGTAACCAGACTTCGGGGGCAGCCGGGGCCGTAGGGCTCAACCCCTTCGACTCCAGCCGGGCGAGGATGAACCGGTCGATCGGGCTGCCCGACCAGGCCACATCCTTCACCTCCGGGATCGGCTGCGGGCGGGGAGACTGCCACAACCAGGCCTGCGATCGTTTCCGGGCCTCGAGATCGAACTTCTTGGCCGCAGGAGCCGCACCTCCCTCGGGCCAGACCGCGCCGTCCGCGATCCAACGGGCGACATCCTGACGGATGGCCTCCGGCAGCTTCGCCTTCTTGGGCGGCATCGCGAGGTCGGGATGGGTGTGACCGATCGCCTTGAGCAGCAGGCTGTCCCCGGGTTTGCCCGGGACCATCGCAGGACCACTGTCGCCACCGGCCAGCATCGCGTCCCGACCATCGAGGCGCAGCCCGCCCTTCACCGACTTGCCGTCGGCCGAATGGCACTCGAAGCAGTGCTCGGCCAGGACCGGGCGGATCTTCTGCTCAAAGAACTCCACCCCGGTCGGCTCCGCGCGAAGCGCCACTGGAGGCAAGGCGACAGCCAGGATGACCAGGGCGCGTTTGAGAGGCTTGGGGATCATGTTCGGGGTCCGCGAAAGGTAACCGGCATGTGGACGCCGTGGGAAAGGTTTCCCTTCAAGGGGATGGAGAAACATCACCCGGTGAAGGAATCCAAACTGCGCAGGCAGAGTCCGATGTGCCGTGAGCGCCAAACCGCGATCAGGTGCCTATCGGTAGCAGACGTGCCCTCATCCGGGACTCGTCGACGATCACCAGCGCGACCCGCTCCAGATGTTCCCGGAACTGATTGAGCGCCCGAATCACGAGTCCCCCCGATGCCTCAGGTGTCACATCCTGGGCCCTGATCTGCAAGACGCTCGGTCCAACGGAATGGTTGGTGACCAGGAGCGCACCGAAATCGAGATCGTGAGTGAAAACGACCCTCCCTTTCGATCGAGCCCAAACCATGATTTCCAGATCTTTGGCTCTGGGATCCCCAATCTGGGACCAGTGCACTGCATCAAACCCCTCGCGACACAGAACCGTGACCCATAAGGGTGACAGATTCATGTCAATGAGGACGGTCATGCCGCTTGAAGAGGTAGGTCCAACTCCTCGACCCGCCATGCGCCATACGCCAACGCCTGATTGATATCCTCCTCTTCGAGGTAGGGATAGAGACGCAGGATCTCAGCGCGAGAATGACCCGAAGCAACCAGTCCAATGAGGAGACCCACAGTCACCCGCATCCCGCGAATGCAGGGCTTTCCGCCCATCACGTCCGGATTCCGGGTGATTCTTTCCAGTTTCTCCATGGGCAAACCCTAGGCGTTCCGGGGAGCTAAGCCAATTCCTGAAACAGGTCTCGACCCCGGCTAATCCTCATCGGCCACATGCCGGCCACCCAAAGAAACGCCTTGGGCCCCGGCCTCCAACCGTGAACCCTCCGGAAGTCCCATGAACCCGCTCACACGACTCCTCCTCGCCGCCACCACCCTCTCACTGGGCCTGTCCTCCAATGCCCTCGGAGCCGAGGCCGCCACGCCAAATCCGATCAAGCACTCGTACCTGGTCATGGGTGCACGGACCGCGATCATCGGCGAGGACGGTCAAGTCGCCTGGGAATACAAGGGTGGCACGCGCGACGGGTTCATCCTTCCGAACGGAAACCTCCTCGCCGCCTGGGTGGACCGCGTCGAGGAGGTCTCGCCCAGCAAACAGGTGGTCGGAACCTATGTCCGGAGCGCGGAGAACAGCGAGATCGGCACCGTCCAGCGCCTCTACAACGGCAACACCCTCGTGACCGAACTCGGCAAGCGCCCTCGCCTGCTCGAGGTGGACAGCCAGGGGAAGATCGTCCGGGACGTCCCGCTCCAGCCGGAGACCGACAACGCCCACATGCAGACCCGCATGGCCCGGCAACTCCGCAACGGGAACTACCTCGTGCCGCACCTGCTGGCCTTCGCCGTCAAGGAATACACCCCCGAGGGCCAGGTCGTCGCAACGATCCGGACCGACCTTGCCGAGCTCGGCGGCCGCCCGCAGGAGAACTGGCCCTTCACCGCCATCCGTCTCGACAACGGCAACACCCTCGTCTCCCTCACCCACGGCAACAAGGTGGCCGAGTTCAACACGGCCGGTCAGGTCGTCTGGAAGATCACCAACGACGATGTCGGCGGCCTCTTCAAGGATCCCTGCGGCTCCCAGCGCCTGGCCAACGGCAACACCGTCGTGGGTAGCCACGCCGCCAACCAGGGGATCTCCATGGTCGAGGTCACCCCAGGCCGCAAGATCGTCTGGACATCCGACCATCCCGCCGCGGCCGGGGTCCATCACTTCCAGATCCTCACCACCAACGGGAAACCCGAGCCGGGACAACCGATGAAGTAGTTGAGGGCTGAGAGGCGAGAGATGAGGTTCAAACTCGCGGAGGGAAGATCATGAAACGATTTGCGATGCTGGGAGCCGGGATTCTGCCGCTGGTGCTGTTGGGACAGGACAGCCTTCTGGCGCCTGGGGCGAAGGTGGAGAAGCTGCAGGGCGGCTACTCGTTCACGGAGGGGCCGGCGGCGGACCGTTCCGGGAATGTCTATTTCACCGACCAGCCCAACGACCGGATCGTCCGCTGGGACGCCAAGACCGGGGCGTTCTCCGACTGGATGAAGCCGGCAGGCCGGTCCAACGGCACCTACTTCGACCGCCAGGGCAACCTGATCGCCTGCGCCGACGAGAAGAACGAGCTCTGGCGCATCGCGCCGGACAAGACGGTCACCGTCCTGGTGAAGGACCTCGGCGGGAACCTGCTGAACGGACCGAACGACCTCTGGATCCGTCCAGATGGCGGCCTTTACTTCACCGACCCCCTGTACGTCCGACCGTACTGGAAACGCACATCGACCTCCCAGCAGCCGGGACAGCGCGTCTACTTCATCCCGAGCTCCGGCGGCGCTCCCCAGCCTGTCGCGACGGATCTCAAGCAGCCCAACGGCATCATCGGAACGCCGGACGGCAAGACGCTGTATGTCGCGGACATCGGTGCCGGAAAGACCTACTCGTACACGATCGCCGCTGACGGTTCCCTCGGAGACAAGCGGCTGTTCTGTGAGATGGGATCGGATGGCATGACCCTCGATGCGGACGGGAACGTCTATCTCACCGGCAAGGGTGTGACCGTCTTCGACAAGACCGGGCGCAAGATCGAGCACCTCGACGTCCCCGAGGGGTGGACCGCCAACGTGACGTTCGGTGGCGAGAAGCGGGACCTCCTGTTCATCACCGCGGGACCGTCGGTCTATGGAGCCCGGATGCGGGTGCGCGGAGCCCAATGAGATCCCCGTTGAGCACCCTGACGTGGATTGGCATCTCCCTGCTGGGAGCCTGGGCCTACTCGGTCCTCGCCTTCCGCCGCGGGGAACCCGTCAGCTCGGCCTACCTCGTGGTCGCCGCCCTGTGCACCTACACGATCGGCTACCGGTTCTACTCCAAGTGGCTTGCCGCCCACGCCCTGATGCTCGACGACCGTCGGGCAACGCCCTGCGAGGTGCATGAGGACGGCAAGGATTTCGTCCGAACCCACCGCTGGATCGTGTTCGGACACCACTTCGCCGCGATCTCGGGTCCCGGCCCCCTGGTGGGCCCCGTCCTGGCGGCCCAGTTCGGCTACCTCCCGAGTGCCCTCTGGATCCTCATCGGTGTCGTCCTCGGCGGCGCCATGCAGGATTTCGTGATCCTCGTCAGTTCCATGCGACGGAACGGACGGTCCCTCGGCCAGATGGTCCGGGACGAACTCAACCCGCTGACCGGGGCCATCGCGCTCGTGGCGATCCTTGCGATCATGATCATCCTGCTCGCAGTGCTGGCCCTGATCGTCGTCAAGGCGCTGGCCGAGAGTCCCTGGGGTGTCTTCACCGTGGGGGCCACCATCCCGATCGCCCTCATGATGGGAGGCTATCTCCGATGGCTCCGTCCAGGTCGGACCCTCGAGGCCTCCGCGCTCGGGGTCGGACTCCTGCTGATCGCGGTCTGGGGCGGACGAGCGGTCCACGGCGATGCCAGCTGGGCCAAGGCGTTCACCTTCGGGCCCGAACCCCTCGCCTGGATCCTCCTCGCATACGGGGTCGCGGCGAGTGTCCTCCCCGTGTGGCTCCTGCTGGCGCCGCGCGACTACCTCAGCACCTTCATGAAGATCGGCACGATCGTGGC
>JBDLQQ010000081.1:0-9241 GCA_039800465.1 Verrucomicrobiota bacterium | reverse complement strand
GGACACGGATCCGGTGAGACCAGCTGGGCCCCCATCATGGGCGCAGGAGTGTCCAAATCGGTCATCCAATGGTCCAAGGGCGAGTACGCCAACGCGGTGAACAAGGAGGACGACCTCTCGATCATCACGACCCAGAACAATTCGGTAGCCTATCGAATCGATGACATCGGCAGCGGTTGGGCCTCCGCAGCACAGCTGGAGATCTTCCCCGGCGGCACGGTGACGAATACGGGCATCATCGAGCGCAACACCGATGCCGATGTCTTCCGGTTTTCCACCGCCGGAGGCCGCCTCGACCTTGTGGCGGCACCCGCACCGACCGGGGCCAATCTGGCGATCCAGCTCGAGCTGATCGACCCATCCGAGCAGGTCCTGATCCGGAGCAGCCCCACCTCGACGCTCAAGGCCAACTTCGCCACGAACCTTCCGCCTGGCGACTACGCGATCCGGATCCGGGGTGCCAGTCGTGGCCCCAACCCCACGATCGGGTTCACCGCCTACGGAAGCCTCGGCTACTACAGCATCACCGGAGTCGCCGGCGGAGCGGTGGAGCCGCTGCGGTTCCGCATCCCCGAACACCCGACCAACAACACCGTTGTCGGCTCCCTTGAGAGCCTTGCAACAGGACCCGCCAACCGTCGGTTCGTCGCAACACGCGGCAACGGGGTCGGCCCCTTCGCGGTGTCCCCCACGGGCGAGCTGACCGTGGCAGACGCTTCCCCGATGGACTTCGAGGCCCGTGAGTGGCTGGAACTCTTCGTCAACATCGAGTACCCCGACGACCCCTCCCTGAACCAGTCGGACCTCCGGGTGGTCGTCCACTTCACCAACGTCAACGAGCCGTCCATCGTCACCACGCCCCCGATCCGGGTGTTCGACCGCACCCGCAGCGGGACGGTCCTGGGACAGGTGTCCGCAACGGATCCGGACCTCTTCTCCGTCCTGACCTTCGCCATAGGGGGCGGAAACGAGGACGGCTACTTCACCATCTCCGGGACCGGGGAACTCCGGCTGGCCAAGGATCTGGATTCCGGGCCCACGTCTTTCCAACTCCGGGTGGAGGTCTCCGACCGGGCCGATGCCACTGCGACAACGGCTTCGGAGATCCGGGTGGAGGTCCTCGAGACCCCGGCTGGTTTGACCCCGGGTGTGGTGACCTACGCGCAGTACTCCGGGATCACCGGGAACACCGTGGCGGCGCTGACGGGCGACCCGAGCTATCCCAACTCACCCAGCAAGGTTTCCCAGCTCAACTCGTCAGAGATCACGCCCAACTTCGAGACCGACTTCGGCGCGGTCCTCCAGGGCTACTTCCTCGCCCCGGTCACCGGCAGCTACACCTTCGCCGTCTCGGGCGATGACGCGACCGACCTGCGCCTCGGGACCAGCCAGGATCCGGCCACCGTGCGCCGGATCGCGTATGCGCCGAAGGCTTCCGACCCGAAGGACTGGACCCAATATGTCTCCCAGAAATCCTCCACCATCTCCCTGGTTGGAGGACGCGCCTACTACCTCGAGGCCCGACTGAAGGCAGCCGACGGGATCAGCCATCTGGCGATTGCCTGGCAATGCGCCGCCGCGGGCGCTCCAACCCTGCAGGTCATCCCGGGCCGTTTCCTGGCCCCCTACACGGGAACCTTCCTCCCGCGACTCGTGACCACAGACGTCCGACTCCGCCGCGGGACCTTCACGGGGGCGCGTTTCGCCAAACTCGAGGCCTCCAGCGCCACCGGGGCGACCCAGTTCCAGTTCGAACTCGTCTCATCCTCCATCGAAGGCCTCGTCTCGGTGGACACATCGACGGGGTGGTTGCGCCTCGCCGATTCGGCACTCCTCGAAGGCTCCAGCGACACGGAAGCCACCCTGACCATCCAGGTTTCCGACTCCTCGGGCGGCGTCTCGACCAGCTCGGTCGTCTGCCGGCTCCTCGCCGCCGAGGAGATCGGGACCCAGGTCGCCCAGGCTGAGATCTTCCAGAACATTGGAACAGGAACCGCCGTCGCGAACCTGACCGGCAACGCCAAATACCCCGGTCGCCCCGACCAGCTGATCCCCCTCGAGGATCTGGTCGTGGGGCCCAACATCGGCCAGAGCTACGGCACCCGGATCCGTGCCCTGCTCTCCCCCCACGTCTCGGGTAGCTACACCTTCTACATCGCCTCGGACGACAGCAGTGAGCTGCGGCTGAGCACAAGCTCGAACCCCTCGAGCGCCAACGTCATCGCCCGGGTCACCGGATCCGTGGCCGCCGGGAACTGGACCGCCCAACCGGGACAGAAATCCGCCAGCGTCAACCTCCTCGCCTCCCGCCAGTACTACCTCGAGGTCCTGCACAAGGAAGGCGCTGGGAACGATCATCTGGCCGTGGCCTGGACCAATCCGAACACATCCACCCCCGTCGTGATCCCCGGCTCCGCCCTGAAGCCCGTGGTGCTCGGAACAGCCCCGGTGATCACCCGGATCGAAGGCGCCGTGGAACGGAATGCCACCGAGTCGACCGTCGTCGCGGACGTGGATGCGTCGGACAGCACCCTGGACGTGCTGGCGTGGCGCATCCGGGGCGGGAACGAGGAGGGTATCTTCCGCATCAACACCGACTCCGGGAGCATCGCCGTCGCCAGGCCGGACGTGCTCAAGGCATCCCCCAACGGTTCCTGGAACCTCGAGGTCGAGGTCCAGGACTCGGGTTACGACGGACTCTACCCGCGCCTCAGTGCCACCTCGGTCATCCCGATCAGTGTGACCTCCTCCGGTTCACCCTTCGCCGAATGGGCCACGACCGCTGGGATCCCCGGCGAGACTCCGGACGGGGATTTCGACAACGACCAGGCCAGCAACCTGATCGAGTTCTCCTTCGGCGGGGACCCCAAGAAGCCCGACCTGGAACTCATCACTCCCAAGGTCTCGCCCATCACCGTCGGCACCACGGCCCGGATCCAGCTGCGCCACTTCCGCCGCCTCGATTCCACGACGATCGGAATGGCCTACAAGCCGCTGACGTCGACCCGCCTCGCTCAGGATGGTTGGGCCCCCGCGGAGATCCTCTCGACCACGACCCGGACCGGAAATGGGATTCCGGCCGGGTATGAGGAGGTCGCCTACGAGATCGTGGGTGACGGGGAAGCGCAGTTCTTCCGGATCGCCGTGTCGATCCAATAGGACATCCAACGGATTCCGCCGTCCGACATCCGATCGATGACCTGGCCCCGGAATTTCCCTAGGCTCCGGGGACATGACCAACCCAGTGACTCCTGAGGACCCGACCGGCAGACGGTATTCCCGGGAACCGGTCCTCATCACGGGATCCGGAATGGTGGCCTGCAGGGAGAGGGACGCCCATTCGGTCTGGAGCCGGGTCCTGGCGGATGAGCGGATCCAGGAAGGGCTCCTGACCCGAAAGGAACTGGTCGGCCTTGCCGGGGTGGATTCCGGGGATGCCCGCATCCTGGGGCGCCACCAGCTCCTGGCGATGGCCGTCACCGAGCAGGCGTGGCGAGAGGCCGGACTCGACCCCGAGCGCAATCGACTGCGAGGACAGTCCTCCAAGCATCGGCGCCCCCGGTTCGGCTGCTTCAGCGGCACCTCCACCGGGGAGTTGGCCTGCCTTCTCGAGGAGATGGGAGACCGTCCACTGCCCTATTCACTCAGCCGCTGGAGGGGCAATTCCATCGGAGCTGCCATCTCGATCCGGTTCGGCCTCGGTGGCGGCGAGTATTCCCTGAATGCCGCCTCGGCAACCGGGGCACAGGCCCTCCAGTTGGCAGGAACGCTCATCGCAGCCGGCGTCCTCGATGCCGCGGTCGTCGTCTCGGCCGACCCCACCCCGCCACCATTGCTGCGCGAGGCGATGACCACCAACGGTTCCGTCTCCGAAAGCAAGACAGGTGGCCCGCTGCAATCCGGCCGGGATGGCATGACGCCGATCGAGGGCGCCGCCTGCCTCCTCCTCGAATCCACCGCCCATGTCAAAGGTCGAGGTGGCCATGCTCTGGCAGAATGGCTCGGGGGCGATCAGGCCAGCGAGGCCTACCACCTCCTGGCACCCGAACCGGTCGGAACCAGCCTGGAGGATCTGATCCGCCTCGGCCTCGACCGCCTTGGTCCACGGACCACCGATTGGATTTCACTCCATGCGACCGGAACCCGCGCGTTCGACATGGTCGAGGCGGACACTGTCCGACGGTGTTTCCCAGAACCCCTCCCTTGGATCTCTGCATTCAAGCGGATCACCGGACATGCCCTCGGCGCCTCCGGCCTGATCGATGCCGTGCTCCTGGTGGAAGGCCTCCGTCGAGGCCAACTCCCCCCATGGCCTGATCCGATCGATCCCGCACTGAAGCTCCACCCCCAGACAAAACCCCAACACCCGCCTCGAACAGCGATGCAGATCGGTCAGGGCATGGGAGGCGTGGTCGTCGTGAATCTCCTCGGAGCCCATCCCACGGACCCCCCAGCTGAACCCACCCGCGACAGTCAGGCATGACTCCACGGACTCCGGGGCGGATACCGAGCGTCCATGAGCCCGTAGGCCACCGCAGGGTCCAAGGACGGTCCCTGCAGGAGCTCTGCCGTTTGGCACTGGCAGACACGCGTTGTTCTGACCGAGTCTCCGAGCCATGCAAGGTTGTCCAGGAACCTACAGGGGAGCGAAGTCCGTGGTGGCGGCACTCGGAATCCTCTGCAGTGGACTCCTGACCGGCTGGGCCGACCCCGTCATTCCCGGACTGGTCTCCGGAACACTGGAACCGGAGCTGCGGGGTCAGGTCCTGATCGAGGAACTGAACTGCGTGGCCTGCCACGAGGGAGAGGGTTCCCTGAAAGCCCGCTCCAAACAGGCTCCACGCCTCTTGGAGGTGGGCTCCCGGCTGAATCCCGCCTTCCTCGAGCGGTTCATCGCCGATCCCCACGGAACCCAGGACGGCACCACCATGCCGGACGTGCTGTCCGCACTGGAGCCCAGCCAGCGTCGCGCGACCGCCCAGGCCCTCACCCACTTCCTGCTGTCGCTCGGGAAGAACGAGTTCTCCCTCCAACCTCCCGATGCGGTGGCGGCCGAGCACGGCCAACGGCTGTTCCTGTCGCGCGGCTGTGTCGCCTGTCACCCACCCCCGGAAAGCCCCACGACGGGAACCCTATCTCGGAGTTCCGTGGCTCTCGTGGGACTCGAGTCGAAGTACAGCTTCCAGAGCCTCTCCGGATTCCTCCGTGAGCCGCATCGGATCCGTCCGTCGGGACGCATGCCGGACCTCCGGCTGAGCCCCCGGGATGTGGAACGGATCACCCACTACCTCCTGAAACGCACACGGGTGCCGGGAGCCCTCGCCTACACCCTGTACCAGGGACAGGTCTGGGAAGGCCTCGCCAGCGAGGAGGTCCGGGCCGAGCGCGCCGGACAGGTCCGCGACTTCGCCCTGAAGAGTCTCGGAGAGGTCGGCCACCACACGGCCATCCGGTACGAGGGCTGGATGAACATCCCCGCGCCTGGCACCTACCGTTTCTTCCTCAAGATGAACGGGGGCTCGCTGACGGTCGACGGACGGCAACTCGTCCAGCAGGACCCCAGCGACCATCGCGGGGTTCTTGAATGGACCCCGGAACTGGAACTCAAGGCGGGATGGCGGGCGATCCAGCTCACGTACTTCCACACCGGCCATGACCCGGCGTTCACCTTCGAGATGGAAGGTCCCGGGCTTCCGCGGAAGCCCCTGCCCGAATCCATGCTGTCGGCATCCCGTGATCCGATCTCGGCCCTGGAACCCTTCCGAGTGGATCCCTCCCTCGTGTTGAAGGGACGGGAGGCGTTCACGACCTACGGCTGTGCGCGCTGCCATGACGATCTCCCGGTACGATCCGAGCCCGCCCTCCCCTGGCCCCGCCTGCGAGCAGGGCATGGGTGTCTGGGGGATCGCGTCGGCCCGTGGCCACGGTTCGACCTGAATCCCACGCAGCGCGCGGAGATCACCCAGGCAATGACTCGGGTAGGTCAACCGGAGTTGTCAGACACCCAGCGGATCCAGAAGACCCTGGTGACATTGAACTGCATCGCCTGCCACGAACGCACCGGGGTCGGCCGGGTCTCCCCGGAGCGACTCGGATTCTTCACAGGAACCGAACCCGGTCTCGGGGATGCGGGTCGTCTGCCCCCCACCCTGGACCAGGTCGGCGCCAAGCTGACGCCGGAGGGATTCCGCGACGTGCTCCTCCACGGGAAGCGGCCTCGGCGCTACCTGGACGCCAGCATGCCCCAGTACGGCGAGGCCCAGGTGGGTCCTCTGGTGGATCTCTTCGCACGCGTGGACCGACTCGAGGCCGCAGCCCTCCCTGCGGTCACGGAGCCCCAGGTGTTCCGGGGCGTCGGCCACACCCTGGTCGGCAGCGATGGGTTCAGCTGCATCGCCTGCCATGTGTTCAACGGCCAGAAATCTGGGGAGATGGGGGCCATCGATCTGGCGACCGTCTCCAGCCGGCTGCAGAAGAACTGGTTCCATCTCTACCTGCGGGACCCCGCACGCTTCAACCCGACGGTCATCATGCCCGGCTACTGGCCGAATGGCCGGTCGGGTCGGACGGATCTCCTCGACGGCGACGCCTCACGACAGATCGAGGCCTTGTGGCTGTATCTGGCCGAGGGCGAGCGGGCCAAGAAGCCCATTGGCTTGTCGAGGCAGTCGCGGGAACTCCGGGTCGGCGATGTGACCGAGTTGTGCCGGGGACAAAGCCCTGTGGGCTACCGCGGGATCGCTGTCGGCTATCCGGAACGGATCCACCTCGCCTTCGACTCCGGAGAGATGGCGCTGCGGCTGCTCTGGAAGGGGGAGTTCGTCGGCATCGATGCCGGCCACTTCCATCCGCGCGGCACCGATCAGATCTCCTTCCCTCCGGGGATCCCCTTCCATCGCCTGGAATCCACGGAGGCCCTCTGGCCCCGCAAGGCGAAGAACAACCACCTCTTTCCTCAGGACCACGGATACCAGTTTCTGGGCTACCACTTGGACGCCCAGCGACGCCCGACCTTCCGATACCGCTACGGGGACATCCTGGTGGAGGATTTCTTCGAGGACCGGCTCGACCCGAAGTCCAAACCCTATTTCCTCAGGACCCTCACCTTCACGTCACCGTCTGCATCCCAGCCCTTCGAGTTCCGAGCCGCCGCGGGCGAGGGTCTGACAGCGCAATCCGATCGAACCTTCACCGTCGGCCCGCTCCAGCTGCGCATCACGAGCCCACATCGGGGGCGGGTGCGCCAGGGGCATCCCGACGAACTCCTGATCCCCCTGCGCGTTCCCCAAGGACGCTCCACCCTCACCCTCGAATACCAATGGTAGAGTCCCACCCCACCTTCCCGACAGGTTCCAGAGGAGGTTCCCGGGCGGCGGACCGTAGTCGGCGCCCTGGGGCTCGTGCACTCCTGACGCTCCTGGTTCTGATGGGAGTACCGGCCCTCCAGGCCGAAGAGGATCTGGGGGCCATGTGGGGCACGGCCCAGGAGGAATCCAAATACTATCCGATCGTCGACATCCCGGTGCCGTCTGGCGTCCCCCTGCAGCCCGGCGGCATGGAGATCCTCCCCGATGGCCGCCTCGCCGTAGGAACGCGCCGGGGCGACATCTATTTCATCCGGGGCGCCTTCGACTCACCGCCACGCCCCGAGTACCACCTCTTCGCCAGTGGGCAGGACGAGATCTTCTCCCTCTCGTGGAGGGACGGATCGATGACCGCCACCAGCTGGGCCGAGGTCACCCGGATCACCGACGTCGATGGCGATGGGATCGCCGACCGGTACGACACCCTGAGCAACAACTGGGGCTACGCCGAGGGCCACGAGTTCGCCTTCGGTTCCAAGCACGATCCCGACGGGAACATCTGGGTCGCCCTGGGACTGAGCAGTTCCTACGAATCCCACAACCTGTTCCGCGGATGGGCGGTGAAGGTCACGGCGGATGGACGCATGATCCCGATCTGCAGCGGCCTCCGCAGCCCGGGTGGCGTCGGAGGCAATGCCGAGGGCGTGATGTTCGCCATCGAGAGCCAGGGCCCCTGGAATGGATGCTGTTCCCTGAAGCACCTCAAGCCGGGCGGATTCCTCGGCCATCCGGCCAGCTACAACTGGTACCCCTTCGCCCCAGAGGTCCCCAGGCCCGCGCTGGAACCGAAGAGCGATTCACGGATGGGCATCGAGAAGAAGCGGGTCCGCGAACTCGTCCCCCCGGCCGTGAAGTTTCCCTACATCAAGATGGGGCGCTCGATCTCGGGGTTCCGACTCAACAAGACCGGCGGCAGGTTCGGTCCCTTCGACAACCAGCTGTTCCTCGGCGACTACAGCCTGAGCCTCGTGATGCGGGCCACCACCGAGCAGGTCAACGGGGTGTGGCAGGGCGCCTGTTATCCATTCCGCGAAGGACTGGCGACCGGGATCATGAACGTCGAGTTCTCGCCCAAGGGACAGTTGATGGCGGGGGGCTTCACAACGAGTCGACAATGGCCCGTGCGCGGCGCCCGACCCTTCGCCCTGCAGCGCATCGACTGGAATGGCGTCACGCCCTTCGAGATCCAGGAGATCACCATCCGCAGGGACGGCTTCCAGATCACCTTCACCCAGCCGGTCGATCCCAGGACGGCAGCCGCGGTCGCCTCGTACCAGATCGTCACCTACACCCACGTGTACCACGAGGGCTACGGAAGCCCGGAGGTCGATCACACCACCCCTCGGATCCTCCAGGCGGTTCCCTCAGGCGATGGACGCTCGGTGCGGATCACGCTCGACCGGGTCGTGGAGGATCACATCCACGATTTCGACCTGGCCGGAATCCGCTCCCACGAGGGACGTCGCCTCGTCCACACCAAGGCCTACTACACGGTCAACGAAATCCCAAAGAACTAGCCCCATGCCCAGTCCCCGCAGCGCCTTCCTCCTCCGTTGGACCGCCTTGGCCGTCCTGTTCCTGGGGGTGGTCCACGGAGCCGACTCGGAGCAGTGGCTGACGTATCCGGGCAAGACCGGCCCCGGCAAGGGCAAGCGGGTGGTCCTCATCGCCGCCGACCAGGAATACCGGAGCGAACAGTCGATGCCCATGATGGCCAGGATCCTGAGCACGCATCACGGCTTCGACTGCACGGTGCTCTTCGGGGTGAACGAGAAGGGGGAGGTCGATCCGACCCTGCCGGTCTACCCCGAGGAGGGTAAGGTCTTCCGCGAACATCACATCCCAGGCCTCGAACTCCTTACCCAGGCCGACCTCGT
>JBDLQQ010000080.1:0-3068 GCA_039800465.1 Verrucomicrobiota bacterium | reverse complement strand
GTCGGGCCCGACCTCTCCAAGGTTGGAGCACGTCTGTCCCGGGCCGAGCTCCTGCAGAGCATCGTCGATCCGAACGCCCGGATCGCTTCTGGCTTTGAGACCGTGGTCGTCACGATGACGTCGGGGGAGACCCATGCGGGGACCGTGAAGGGCGAGACGGTCGACACGGTGGAGTTGGACGAGTTGGACGGCGATTCCGGAACGACGCGCCGGGTGGTGTTGCCGAAGGCGGAGATTACGAGGCGGGACCGGGGTCCCAGCGCCATGCCCGAGGGACTGGCGCAGCAGTTGGGACGGTTCGAGCTGCGGGATCTGGTGGAGTATCTGGCGGGACTGAAGTGAGCCCGCTCCTCGCTCAAAGGCGCAGCCCCTGGGCTTCCAGCTCAGCATCCAACCGGGCCAATGCCGTCTCTGTGTAGGTGCCGTAGTCGAACTCCACGGAGGGATGGGTCTGGCTGACCATGCCCCAGAGGGCCTCACGCAGGAGAGAGATCACGCGCATGCACCGATAGCCGGCTTGGGCGCCGCGATCCTGAGGTGTGATCCCCAGGTACTCCCCGAGCAGTTCCGCCTCGGCTGCCGGTGGGAGATCGTTGTTGGTGGCGAGATTGGCGAGGTCGAAGAGCGGGGTGCTGAAGCCGGCGTAGTCCCAGTCGATCAACCAGAGCCGCGAGCCATCGTCGAGGACGTTGCCGGCCAGGAGATCGTTGTGGCCGAGCACGAGACCAGTGCCTGTGAACCGGGACTCGAGGCGCTCGTTCAGTCCGTGGAACGCGTCCAGGCGTCCCGACCATCGCGAGCCGTGGCTCTTGAGGTACTGGAGGTAGGAGCGGACGATCTGGAATGGCCAGAACGTGAGGACAGGACCGTGCAGATGGCGTGGGATCTCCCGATGGCAGCGGTGGAGGAGTTTGGCGAGACGCGGTTGCAGCTGGGGATCCCGGATCCGCTCCGGGGAGAGGGGCTGGCCGTCGATGAAGTCCATGACCAGGACACCGGGCTCCGAAAACCGGATCGCCGGCGAGAGACCTGCCGCATGGGCGGCCCTCGAGACGGCCAGTTCGTGCCAGCGCAGGACCCCGTGGTGGGGGAGATCCTCCCCGAGACGCACCACATGGGTGCCGGCACGGTCGCGGACCTTGAAGTTCCGGTTGGTCATCCCCCCGGCGAGCGGCGTGATCTCAGGGTCCCCGTGCCAACAGCCGAGCCTCGCGATGCGTTGGCGGTCCGTGTCGGCAGGCATGGCGTCACTCTCTCCGCCGCAGCAACAGGGCGCAGTTCCAGGACAGGAACTCGCGGAGCACGGGCACGGACATGAGCGCGCTGAACTCCGTGAAATACCGTGGCGCCGCGGCAACGACCTCGAGGCGTGTGTCGTTCTGGATGTGGGCGAGGACGCGACCGATGTAGGTGGGGAAGAGGTTCCGGTGCGGGTGGTGGAACCGCGGACGGGAACTCAGGCGATCATAGACGGCAGGCCCGAGGGACGTGCCCAGGTAGTGCCAGGGAGAGAACTCATGCCCTCCCCAGGGTGAGAGCCAATTGGTCCAGCTCAGGTAGAGAACCCCGTCCTGCGTGAGGATCTCATGCGCCTTCGAAAGGAAGCGATGGGGATCCGCGAGGTGTTCGAGGACGTTCGAGCAGACCACGAGATTGTAGCGTCCGAGCGGTTCGAGGTCGTCGCGGTCCAGGTTGACCTGCCGGAACGGGGATCCCTGGACCTCTGGCATGAGGAAATTGGACTCGTCCGCATAGACTACCCGTGCCCCGATCCGTGAGAGCTCCCGTCCGAAGATCCCGTGCCCGCACCCGAGGTCGAGCGCCGTGCAGTCGGGTCGTCGAGGAATCCCCTTCGTGCCGAGCCACCGGATGGCATCGACAGCCTGGATCCGATAGAACTCCGGGTCGTCCCGATGATGGGCGAAACGCCAGAGCAGTTGGGGAAGGATCATGGGGCCCGGGTTCCTGGATGGAGCGAGAATCGCCTATTTGACCACCCGGAGCCGGAACCAGACCTCCTCGGGGGTCAGCAGGGTCGCCAGGAACCGCTCGAAGAGCACCGGCTCGAGGTTGATGGGTCCGTTGAGCCAGCGGAGCACCGCGAAGTTCGAGAAGTGGAAGCGCTTCTCCTCGATCCGGAACCGGGCCGGGGAGCCGTAGTTGGTCCGATGGCCGAGCTTCCATTTCTCGTAGAACCGGAGCGTGCGGCCTGAGATGTCCTCGTAGTTGTCGAAGCTCCGGATCCCGAAGGGGATGCGGTGGTCGGGCTCCGAGTAGAACTTGGTGCTCAGGAAGAAGGGGACCCGGACGACGATGAGGGCGCCGGGGCGGGAGATCCGCCAGAGCTCGGTCACGACGGCGTTGAAGTTGCCGAGGTGCTCGAGGATGTGGCTGCAGAGGATCTCGTCGAAATGCGAGTCCGGGAACGGCCACGGGTAGCGGTCGAGATCGGTGAGGGTGTTTCCCCCGTAGTCGACCCGGTCGAGGTTGACCCAACCGGGGCGGATATCGAGGCCGCACCCGACGTTGAGGCGACGGGATTCCGCGGGCGTGCCGGCTTGCGACATGTCCCGACGCTGCCCGGAAGCCGATGGAAAACCAATCCCCACTTCAGGATGGGGTGGGGATCCCCGCCGTTCAGGATTTGCTCCCCTGAGGGATGGGGTTCGGTCAGCCTCCGGGGAATCCGATGAGACCCCGGGGCTTGATCTCTCCACTCTTCCTGACGCGGCACCTCCAGCGTCGTGCCCTGCGTCGTGCCTTGGCTGCTGCGCCGGCCGTGGGATCCCTGATCGATGTCGGCTGTGGCCAGAAGCCCCATCGTGATCTCTTCGCCGGGATCACCCGCTACGAAGGCATCGATTTCGGAAGGTACTCGATCAACAAGGACTTCCCCCCCGGGAAGCCCGACTTCGAGTTCCCCTCGGACTACACCCAGACCTGGACGCTGCCGTTCCCGGATGCGAGCTATGACCACGCGGCGGCCTTCGAGGTCCTCGAGCATCATCCGGATCCGGCCAGGGCTCTGGCGCAGATCGCCCGGGTCGTGAAGCCGGGGGGACATGTGT
>JBDLQQ010000079.1:0-2814 GCA_039800465.1 Verrucomicrobiota bacterium | reverse complement strand
ACTGCAGGTCCGCGATGCTGTCGAGGTCCATCGGGGTCTGTTCCGTGCCGAAGCCCCCATCGAGATCCGACCCGATCCCCACCGCCCGGGCATGGCCCGCCAGCTGGCAGATGTGGTCGATGTGGTCGCAGATGCGTTCAATCCGGAGCTGGAAGTCCTGCGGCTTCGACCGGTGATGCGCCCAGCCGTCGACCATCATGATCGCATCGAACGCCATGCCGATCACCGCACCCCGACGCACCAGTTCCCGGATCTGGTCGTCCGAGAACTGTCGGTTCCAGTGGGCCAATGACCGGCAGTTCGAGTGGCTCGCCCAGACCGGACCCTCGAAGTGCTTCATCGCATCCCAGAAGCTCTCATCGCACAGGTGGGTGGCGTCGAGGATGATGCCCAGCTCCTGCATCTGACGCAGCAGATCCCGACCCCGTGGGGTCAACGGTCCCTCGGCATCGGTCCCCATGCCATGGACCCCGGGACCGTAGTGGACCGGCCCCACGGCCCGGAGACCGTCGGCAAAGGCCCGTTCCAAGTGCCGAGTTGAGACGATCGAGTCGGCCCCCTCCAGGCTCAGGATGTACCCGATCGGATGGTCGTCCCTGCCGTCCGACCACAGCTCCAGGTGGGAATCCAACTGGGAGCGGTTCCGGATCTGGACCATTTCCCCCACCGCCTCCATCTCCCGATACCATGCCAACTGCCCCTGGGTATGGGCCCAGGCCTGTTCCGGGCTGAACCAACCCGGCAGCCTATGGAAGTATCCGACAGACCGCGCGATCTGGGTCGCCACACACAACCCGACCCGGCCGCGACGCATCTCCGGGAAACAGACGGTCGACCGGGATCGGAACACCTGGTCGGTCATCCCCAGTTCCCGGCGACGCAGCCGCTCCTGGGTCCATCGGAGGTCACGGTTGAAGTCCTGCGCATTCATCGAGAGATCGAGATGCGCGTCGAAGATCAGGGGGCGGCTCATGCGGGGATTCCAGCTGGGTTCAGATCGTGAGGCGTCGGGCACGGGCGACGACAGGCCAGGTTTCGACGGCCCGATGGGAGCGGACCACGGTCACCTCGCTGTGCAGGGCGACGGTCGGACAGACGTGTCGGGGAACGCCATAGACCACGGTGCCCACCGGGAACTCGGCGGCCCGCGGCGACTCGATCACCAGGTGCTCCTCGCTGTGCATCACCGGGACGGCGTCCTCGAGTCCGAAGAGTCGAACCCGGGGATGCGGCATCTCGCTCGCGACGGCCTTGTGGCCCAGGTCGAGGGTGATCCGGTTCGCCGTCGGCCGGCTGATGACCCGGGTCAGGAGGACTGCAGAGGCGAGGTAGTCCATCTCAGGACACGTCTCGGCCTGCCCGAAGTCCCAGAGGACCGTAGTGCCCGCGCCGAGCTCCACCCCGGGGCGTGCCGCCATCAGCGGCGTCGTCGGGGTTCCACTCGCCACGATCCGGGGCACGGGGAACCCGGAAGCCTTCAACCGCGCCTCCAAGGCCCAGATCCGGTCAAACGCCCTGGTCATCGCCTCCTGGCGCACCTGTCGATCAGCCTGGTGCAGATGGCCGTCGTACGCGTGCAGTCCCCCGGGAAGGATGCCCGGGGTGCGGCAGAGGGTGCCATAGAGGGCGAACGCTGCCTCGCCCGGTTCGATGCCGGTCCGATCCATGCCGACGTTGAGATCAACCAGCACCTCGACCTCCACCCGGGCCTCGGTCGCGGCATGCGAGAGGGCCTCGACACCTTCGGGGTGGTCGACAACCGTCTGGAACCGGGTCCCGGGATACCGCCGGAGGAGTTCCATCAGTCGCCGCGGGTTGGGCCCCACCATGGGGTAGGCGAGCAGCACCTCCGTGGCGCCGCCCATCCCGCACATCTCGGCCTCCGTGATCGTCGCCGCCTTGAACCGGGTGATCCCATGGGCGATCTGCATCGCCAGGATCTGGGGTAGTTTGTGGGTCTTCACATGCGGACGCAGCCGCTGGGCCCCACCGGCGGCGGCGATCATGCGGCGCAGGTTCTCTTCCACGCGCTCCTGGAAGATCAGGAGGGTCGGCGACGCGACCTCGTCCCCATTGGCGACTTGGTACCAGTGCTCCACAGACCGATTACGGTCGAATCCAGCCCGGCGAGGCAAAGCAAACCTTCCTTCCGGCAATGAGGAAAACATGGCCACCTGCCATCGAGGATCACGGCGGAATCCCTATCAGAGAGATGCCCAGGTGATTGACTTGGATACCGACCGAATGAACGTTCATTCGCATCTATGCGGCCAGCGGGCACCCCCAACCACGACCATGCCGAGAAGCAGGAGCGGATCCTGAAGGCGGCAGCGCTGTGCTTCGCCCGGGACGGATTCCACGGGAGCTCGATGAAGGAGATCTGCTCGGCCGCCGACATGAGCCCGGGGTCGGTCTACCGCTACTTCGAGTCCAAGGAATCGATCATCACGGCGATGATCGAGGCCGACCGTCGGCGCTGGGAGCAGCGGCTGGCCGGGATCCCGGTGGACGAGGGGTTGATCCCCGCACTCCGAAGGCTCGCTGAGATCGGACTCCGGGAGATAGAACAGCAGGGGTTCCTGAACCTCTGGGTCGAGACCCTTGCGGAGGCGGCCCGGAGCCCTGGGGTCGCCCGGTCGCTCCGGGACTCCTACCGGGCGTTCGAGCGGCGCCTGGCCGACCTCGTCTCGGAATCACAACGGCTCGGCAAGACCCCCGACTCGCTTCGCCCCGTCGAGACCGCCCGGATCATCCTCTCGGCATTCGACGGGCTGCTGCTTCGGCTCTGTTTCGACCCGAAGATCGACATCGACG
>JBDLQQ010000078.1:0-3081 GCA_039800465.1 Verrucomicrobiota bacterium | reverse complement strand
CAGCTCAAGGCCGGCCAGTTCGATGTCGATGAGGACCTCGCATGTGACATGTATGACCGTCTGGTGGACCGGTTGGCCGAGGCGGGATTCCGGCAGTACGAGATCGCCAATTTCGCACGCGACTCGAGGACGGGAGAGGCCCGGAAGCCTGGATTGACCCTCTCGGAGATCCCGAAATTCGCCTGCCAGCACAATGTCACCTACTGGCGCGGACGGGACAGCTACGGCCTGGGTCCCAGCGCGAGCGAATATGTCCGGGGCCTTCGGTCGAGGAACTGGGCCAATACGAACCTCTATTGCGAGCAGCTCGAGAAGGGACGTCGGGCGAAGGAATTCGCCGAGGCGCTGCCCCCCCTCGCCCGCGCCGGAGAACTGGCGGCGTTCGGACTCCGCATGAATGCCGGCTGGCCTCTGGTCGAATTCCATGAACGAACCGGCATCGACCTCGCCGCCACATGGCGCGCCGAGATGAACGAACTGATCCGAAGGGGCTGGGCCGAGGAGACCCCGACCGCATTCCGTCTGACGCGTCAGGGACTCCGGTTTGCCGACGCCGCCGCGGAGATGTTCCTCGAGGTTCCGGAGCCCCAAAAAGAGGGGACCCGAATCCCCCTCACCCCCCGGTAGGGATGGGATCCCTCCCGTCCCCAGCTTGATCCCGCCGCTGCGCGCCGTGCCAACCCGCAACGCAATCGGGTCCACCTTCGCGTCTGAGGATCCCGAATGCCCGCCACATTCGCTGAACCCTCGCAGTTTAGATGGGAACCCATGGGACTGGGTCCCTACCTCTGATGCGCTTCACCGGAGCGTCAGCCAAACTTCACCAGATTGAGTTCCTTCAGCGCATTGAGCAGGAACTGCATCGCGATCGCGGCCAGGATCATGCCCATCACGCGGGTCGTCACCCGGAGGAAGATCGGGCTGAGCCATCGGGCACCCCGGGCCGAGATGGCGAAGACGAGGTAGCTCAAGGCGCAGGCCACGACGACACTCGCATAGAGCAGTCCATGCTTGAGCCAGGAATCCGCCTCACCCTGCAGAAGGATCACCGTGGAGATCGCCCCGGGTCCCGCCAGCATCGGAACCGCCAGCGGCGTAATAGCGATGTCGTCCTTGGCCATGCCGGCCTGGACCTCCTCGCGCGTCTCCTGGGTCTTCGATCGTTCGGCACGGACCATGTCGAGGGCGATCAGAAGAAGGATGACACTACCGGCCATCTGGAGAGCGGGCATCGTGATGCCCAGAAACCGGAATACCCATTGTCCCGTAATGGCGAACACCAGCAGCAGCACGGCAGCCACCTGACACGCAAGCCGTGCCATCCGGATGCGGTTCTCGAGGGAGTCCTGGGATGTCATCGCCAGGAAGGCCGGGACGGTCGCCAACGGATCGATGATCACCAGCAGCGAACTCAGGGCCAACAAGCCGTACTCCACCGGGCTCATGGAGCCCCTTTCAATCGGGAGTCCGCGGAAGCCTCCCTCCGGGCGCATGGGGCCAAGATCCCGTCCCGCATGCCATGGACGATCTTCTTGTCGGCCGGGACCACGGTGGCCAGCACACCTCCCAGATGCGGCCTCGCAGCATCCCCATCTCCTTGGACGAAGAAGTAGGGACACAACCGTGCCCGTCCGGTCATGTGATGGAGGGTTCCAGAGGTGAAATCCCACCAGGTTGACTCCACCAGTCGGGGACGATGGAACCGCTGCAACACGTGGGGGGAAGTCGCCCATGCCGTCAGCGCCCTTTCCACCGCGACGCTCCAGTCGGCCGTGCTGAGATCGCTTCCCAGATGAACCCCACGGGCGCCCCAAGCCTCCGCACTGAACCCGGAGATCTTCAGGATCAGCTCCCGTTCCCGCTGGCTGAGACCCTTCAACTGGCGCCAGTCGGTCAATTCCAACCCCGGATACGCCGCGTTCGGCGGCAGGGGTGACGGATCCATCAGCCACGTCCTCGGAACCACGGGCAGCAACCGGTTGAGGAATCCCTCGCCCAGTTCCTGCCGCCAGAAGTCGCGGAGGTTGCGGTTCCAGAGCAGGGCGAACAGCAGCTTCTCCTCAAAGATCGGCTTCGGCGGAGGGGTCATGCGTACCTCCCCAGATCGAGCCCTTTCGATCAGCCGGGACGAGCCCGGGACCTGCGGCAGGTCGAACAATTCGAAGAAGCGGTAGACAGCATCCCCAGGAGACGGATCCGCGAAGTCCCCACCGTGCACCTCCACGGAACGGTCCTGGATCCTCGAGGCCAGCCACTCCATCTCAGGCCGGTACGAGGCAGCCTCATCGGAGACCACGACATGCACCCGGCGGGCGTCACCGAAGATCGATGAGAACCCATCCCGCATGCCGTGAGGTCCTCCAAGCACACCGGTCCCTCCGGGTTCCAACGAGGTGTACGTCTCATTGAGCCACTGGGTCAGGCCAATGCCCCCCGGAACCGAGTCGAGCTCGGAGATCGCCCAACCGTCCTCGGTCAGCAGGACGTCGGGACGAATCACCTTGGGTATCTGGTTTTTGAAGGCGTTGTCCCGCTGGATTGCAATCAGCCCAGGCGGCTTGCCCTGGTCCAGGACCTCGGCCACCCAGGCGGGGGACTTGCCCGCGACGCTCCGTCGATAGAGCAGGTTGACCGCCCGATAGAACTGGAGGAGGACGCGGCCGAAGGATTCGAGTTCATCGACAAAACCAGAATCCAACGGAAACGGGTCAGGCGAGATCCGCCACGTCGCCCCGTCGAAGAGACCTCCCTCGGGGATCGACTGGCGAACCTTCAAGGCCCGCATTCCCGCCGGGGAGACATCCACGCTCATGTCCGGCGAGCCTAGCCCCGACGCCAACAAGCTCAAACGTCAATCCAGTCACCAGACCGCCACCTTCCCAGCTCCCCATCCTCGCCAAAGATCCCGACTGGGCTAGCCTCGACGTCGTGGATCACCCCATCGAGCCCTCCCGCAGCCTGGATCGGCCCCCGTCCCTCCGAATCTGGCCGGCGTGGATCATCCTGGGAATCGCCCTCACGGTGATCGTGGTCGCCCAAATGCAGGACGCGATGCCGTTCCAGTATCGGAACCTGTTCACG
>JBDLQQ010000077.1:0-12902 GCA_039800465.1 Verrucomicrobiota bacterium | reverse complement strand
GGGCTGCTCCGCAGCCCTCCCAAGCTTCGCTCCACCAGCCCAGTCGGGAGGAAGCCATGGTAACACCATTTTGGCGCAACGATGAAGACCGTCGGGTAACAGATACTTCTGGCGCACGGCGGACTGTCTTGTCGGATCGAAGCGGGACAGAGGGAGGGAAAGAGAGGCACGCGGAGACGCGAAGACGCGGAGGAAGACAAGGGTCATGGAAGACGGAGACGGGTCTCCCGCAGTGATGCTGCCGCATGGAGGGAGCGAAATTGGAACGCGAGGGGCCAAGAGGGATTGGGAGGACCAACACCTTCCTCCCTTTTACTCCGTGTCTCCGTGTCTCCGCGTGCCAATTCCCTCCGCGTTTCGCAGCGCCGGGAACGAGATGGGGACGGATCGGACTCCATCCCTTGGGATCGCGGATAAACCGCGTCCCAGGTCCCACAGCAGTTGCGGCGACACCGACCCACGCTAAACCTTGGCGGATGTCGACCCCGACCGCTCCTCCCGCCCCGTTCGATGACCTCCCGACAGGATCGGTCGTCATCCGTGGGGCGCGGGAACACAACCTCAAGGGGCTCGACGTCGACATCCCCCACCAGCAGTTCGTGGTGATTACCGGGGTGAGCGGGAGCGGCAAGAGCACCTTGGCCTTCGATCTCCTGTTCGCCGAGGGACAACGTCGGTTCCTCGACTCGATGAGCGCCTACGCCCGGCAGTTCGTCGAGCAGTTGGGACGACCGGATGTCGACCTGATCGCAGGCCTCCCCCCCACGGTCAGCATCGAGCAGAACACCGCAAGGGGTGGCGGGAAGAGCACGGTCGCGACGGTCACCGAGATCCATCATTTCCTCAGGCTCCTGTTCGCACGACTGGGCACCCAGCACTGCCCGGACTGCCGCGTGCCGGTCGAACCCCAGACCCGGGACCAACTGGTCGCCACACTGGAACGTTCGGCGAAGGACCGGGGGGAGCTCACGCTGCTGGCACCCGTCATCCGGAACCGGAAGGGATTCCATTCCGAGATCGCGACGTGGGCCCGGAACGAGGGCTACCAGGAGCTGCGCGCCGATGGACGCTGGTACCCGACGGACCAGCCCTTCCGACTCGACCGCTTCAAGGAACACGACGTGGAGGTCGTCATCGGATCCTTCACCCGGTCCGGCACGGGTCTCCGCATCACCGAAGGACGCACGGTGACACGTCCCGCCCGGGGTGGAGTCACCGGCCAAACCCCGACACGCGGGCTGCGCGAGCTCGTCGAGGAATCATTGTCCGTCGGCAAGGGCGTCTTCTTCGCCCTCGACCGCGCCGATCGTCTGACCGTGCACTCCACCGAGCGGGCCTGTCCCCAGTGCCGGCGCAGCTTCGGCCCCCTCGACCCCAAGGACTTCAGCTACAACTCCAGCCAGGGATGGTGCCCCCGCTGCCGTGGATTCGGGGAGCTGTTCCATCTCCCGGAGGTCGACCGCGGCGCGAATGCCGATGCGGTGGAGGAAAGCTGGTGGCGCTGGGCCACCGAACGGGAGATCTGCCCGGAATGCATCGGTGCCCGGCTGAAACCGGAGGCCCGGGCGGTGAGGTTCGCCGGGGACGAGGATCCCGGGACCACCCTCGACCTCCTCGGCGGGATGTCCGTGGACCAGGCCGCCGACTGGGCCGCCTCCATCCGGCTCTCCGGTCGGAGCGCGGAGATCGGACGCGACATCCTGCCCGAGATCCGGGAACGACTCCGGTTCCTGAAGCAGGTGGGCCTCGGATACCTCCAACTGGGCCGCAGCGTGGTGACCCTCAGCGGCGGCGAGGCCCAGCGGATCCGTCTCGCCGCGCAGCTCGGCTCCAACCTCAGCGGAGTGCTCTACATCCTTGACGAGCCGACCATTGGACTCCACCCGCGCGACAATGACCGGCTGCTCGAGTGCCTCATCGCGCTTCGCGACCGCGGCAACTCGCTGGTCGTGGTGGAGCACGACGAAGACACGATGCGCCGCGCCGACTTCGTCATCGATCTGGGCCCGGGTGCCGGTGTCCACGACGGTCGACTCGTCGCCGCCGGCACGGTGCCCGAGCTGATGCGGCACCCGGACTCCGTCACCGGGCGGCATCTCCGGGAACTGGAGACCCGGGTCTATCCCTCGCGCGGCCAACGTCGTCCTGTGGCACTCCCGTCCGGCTCCTCCCGGGGACGGAAGAAGCCCCCGGTGACCGGGGAGTCGACGGGCTGGATCACGCTCGAAGAGGCCTCCCTCCACAACCTCCAGCGCGTCACGGCGCGGTTCCCATTGGGACGCTTCACCGTGGTGACCGGCGTGAGCGGCTCCGGCAAGAGCACCCTGGTGAAGAACTGCCTCTTCCCCTCCCTCGAAGGACTGGTCGCCAAGGGCGCCAAGAAGGGCGGTCACGCCGGCCTCGGCCGGATCGAGACACCCCATCCCATTCGGGCCGTGCACGAGGTCGACCAGTCCCCGATCGGACGGACCCCGCGATCCACCCCCGCCACCTACGTCGGGTTCTTCGACGTCATCCGACAACTCTTCGCCGACGCCCAGGAATCCAAGGTCCGCGGCTATGGCCCCGGGCGGTTCAGCTTCAACTCCACCCAGGGGCGCTGTCCGGAATGTGAGGGCAAGGGGTTCATCGAGCTGGAGATGAACTTCCTGCCGTCGGCTCAGATCCGCTGCGGCCGCTGCGAGGGACGCCGCTTCAATCCCGAGACCCTCGATGTCACCTGGCAGGGCAAGTCGATCGCCGACGTGCTCGACCTCAGCGTCTCCGAGGCGCTCGGCTTCTTCTCGGCCCACTCCCGACTCCTCCGTCCCCTCCAGGCGCTTGCCGACACCGGACTGGATTACATCCGGCTCGGTCAGACGAGCCCCACCCTCAGCGGTGGCGAAGCACAGCGGATCAAGCTGGTCACCCATCTGCTGGGCGGGTTGAGCGGATCCACACCCGGACGCCTGACCACCCGCCAACTCCAGGGCGGGGACGTCTTCATCCTCGAGGAACCCACCATCGGACTGCACATGCAGGACGTACGCCGTCTGGTGGAGGTCCTCCAGCGGCTCGTCGATGCAGGTCACACCGTCATCGTGATCGAGCACAACCTCGAGCTGATCTCGGAGGCGGACTGGGTGGTCGACCTCGGACCCGAGGGGGGAGCCGGCGGCGGCCGGATCCTCGCCGAGGGGACTCCCGAGCAGATCGCGCAGACCCCAGGCTCCCACACGGGCACCTACCTGCGGAGCTGGATCAGGATGTAGAGCGCAGGAGCCTCCCGGGAAACCCCGAAGAAATCCCGGAGCCCACCCCTGCCCCACCCTATCGGCTCCAGAGCCGACGGGTCACCTGCAGCAGCGTGATGCCGCTGACGACGCTGACCGCCGTCAGGATCCACGCAGGCCCGAGCCGTCCCGGATCTCCGGCGGCGTAGAGGAAGTTCCCGATCGCGAAGAGCGACGACCAGATCAGGGCGCACCCGGAGATCCAGCCGAGGAACGAGGCCCCGAAGTGGTTCTCGCGGGTCACCTCGGTGTCCGAGACCCCGGCGGCGGAACGGATGGCCGACCATCCCGGACCGACCGGCTTCACCTTCCGATAGAACGCAATCAGAGTCGCCCGATCGGTCTGGGGTCCGACGAAGGCCGTGACCAGCCAGGCGACCGTGGTGAGGGCGACCTGGACGATCGTCACCTCGGCGAAGCCCGCCTTGGGGAGCAGGATTGGGACGACGAGGGAGGTCACCAGGGACACGCCCATTGCGACGATCTCGCACCACGCCGACACCCGCCACCAGAACCACCGCGCGATGTAGATCAGGCCCGTGCCGGCACCGATCGAGAGCAGCACCTGGAAGGCCTGCTGGGCCGAGGTCATGAACAGGCTCAGGATCGCCGCGAAGACGTAGAGCAGCACCGTGCAGACCCGTCCCACCCCGACATAGTGGGCCTCTGAGGCGTCGGTCCGGACGAAGCGACGGTAGAAGTCATGCACCAGGTAGGAGGATCCCCAGTTGAGATGGGTCAGGATCGTCGAGGAGTTGGCCGCGATCAGGCCGCCGATCATGAGTCCCACGAACCCGGTCGGCAGGAACATCAGCATCGCGGGGAACGCAGAGTCGTGGCCGATCAGCGAGGCGTCGGCCTTCGGGAAGGCCGCCTTGATGGAGGCGAGGTCGGGATAGATGATGATCGAGCAGAGCGCGGTGATGATCCAGGGCCACGGGCGCAGGACGTAGTGGGCGAGGTTGAAGAAGAGCGTTCCACCCAGGGAGTCCTTCTCCGACTTCGACGCGAGCATCCGCTGGGCGATGTAGGAACCGCCGCCCGGCTCGGCGCCCGGGTACCAGTTGGCCCACCAGCTGATGGCGATCGGCAGGATGAAGATCATCAGCGCGAGGTCGGACATCGCGAAGTTCGGCAGGACGTCGAGGATGGGCTGCCCCTTGCCGTCGAGGCCCGACATCACCGGTTCGGATCCCGTCGCGGTGACGACCTGTTTCGAGGCGAGGGTGGAGATGAGGGCCTGGAGTCCCGCCCCGGCATCCGCCTTCCCGGCCAGACGCTGTCCCACCTCCTTCAGCGAGAACCACGCTGCGGCGAAGACGGCCGTCATCTTGATGAAGAACTGCACCATATCGATGATGAGCACGCCCCAGAGGCCGGAGTGGGCGGCGAAGACGACGTTGAGGACGCCGCAGACGAGGATCGTCTGCCACGCCGGCATGCCGAACAGGATGTTGGCGATCTTGCAGGCGGCGAGGGTGACCGTCCCCATGATGAAGCAGTTGAAGAAGAGGCCGAGGTAGACCGCCCGGAAGCCCCGGACCATGGAGGCGGGTTTCCCGGAGTAGCGCTGCTCGTAGAACTCGAGGTCGGTCATGACCCCGGACCGACGCCAGAGCCGGGCGAAGAAGAAGGCCGTGGCGATGCCGGTGAGGACGAACGCCCACCACTGCCAGTTGCCGGCGACGCCGTACTTGCGGACCTGTTCGGTCACCCAGTTGGGGGTGTCCGACGAGAACGTCGTGGCCACCATCGAGAGCCCGGCCAGCCACCAGGGCACAGACCGTCCCGAGGCGAAGAACTCGGAGGTGCTCTCGGAGGAGCGCTTCGCGTAGAAGAGGGCGGGGACGAAGCAGATCAGGATGGAGGCGGCAACGATGAGCCAATCGATCCAGGTGATGTTCATAGGTTGGGCAGGACGGGAGAGGAGCCTTCCCGGAAACCCGGGCGAGGGGAAGTTGAGAGTCGAGTGTCGAGAGGAACTGGCGGTAGGGCAGCAGCCCCTTGCGGCCCCATCTCGATCCCTCCGCTGCGCTCCGATCCACCCATGGCGGGATCGGGTCCACCCACGCGTCACTGTTCCCGGCGACGCGACAGATTTGCTTCATCCTCGCGGGTTAGATGGGGACGCCAGGGACGGCTTCCCTACCGAACCTCTTCCCCATCCCGCTTTTCGCCTCGCGGTCCCACCGATTCCGGGTGTTGTCTTGGCCCACGATCCTTCGACCGCGATGCCGCTCCTCGAACTCCGAGACCTCCACATCCACTTCGGCGCCACCCCGGCGGTCGATGGAGTCTCCTTGTCGCTGGAAGAGGGACGGACGCTCTGCCTCGTTGGCGAGAGCGGCTGCGGCAAGAGCATCACGGCCCTCAGCATCGCCCGCCTCCTGCCCATGCCACCGGCGCACTACCCCCGGGGCGAGATCCTCGTCGATGGCCAGGATGTCCTGCGGATGCCCTCACGACAGCTGCAGCGCATCCGGGGCGGCACCGTGGGCTACGTCTTCCAGGAGCCCGGAGCCTCGCTCAACCCGGTGCTGAGGGTCGGCACCCAGATCCGCGAGGCCCTCGAGCTCCATCGACCCGAGGCGGCCACCGAGGCGGAGGTCCTCCGCCTGCTCCGCCTGGTCGGCATCCCCGCCCCGGAATCCAGGATCCGGGACTACCCCCATCAACTCTCGGGCGGCATGGCCCAGCGGGTCATGATCGCGATGGGATTGGCATCGCAACCCCGGCTGCTCATCGCTGACGAGCCCACCACGGCGCTCGATGTCACCGTCCAGGCGCAGATCATCGAGCTGCTCAAACGCCTCCAGGGCGAGCTCGGGATGGCCATCCTCCTCATCACCCACAACCTGGGTCTCGTCACGGACATCGGCGACCGCGTCGCGGTGATGTACGCCGGACGGATCGTGGAGGAAGGCCCCGCCTCGGAGATCCTCACCCAGCCACGCCACCCCTACACGCGGGCGCTGCTCCGCTCGGTCCCGGAACTCGGACGATCCACCGACCGGCTGGCCTCGATCCCGGGCACCGTTCCCAGCCTTGGGCAGTGGCCCACTGGATGCCGGTTCGCACCCCGCTGTCCGGAGGTGCGACCAGAGTGCGGCCACCACATGCCTGAACTCCAGGAGATCACCCCGGGCCGGACCGTGCGGTGTCCCTTCTCGGAACCCTGAACGCCATGCCCTCCCCCGCCCTCCTGGAAGCCGAGCATGTGCGCGTCCACTTCGACGTCCGACAGGGCCTGCTGTCCCGGGTCCAGGGACAGGTCCGGGCGGTCGACGACGTCAGCCTGGAACTCGCCTCCGGTGAGACCCTCGGACTCGTCGGCGAGAGTGGTTGCGGCAAGACGACCCTCGGACGGGCCCTGATCCGGCTCATCCCGACTACCGGAGGCGTGATCCGCTTCGACGGCGAGGACATCACCCGGATGGAGGGCCGTGCACTGCGGGATCGGCGACGGCACTTCCAGATGATCTTCCAGGACCCGTTCACCTCCCTGAATCCCCGGTGCACGGTCGCGGACATCCTCGGTGAACCGCTCGACATCCACGGGCTGACACCCTCACCGGAGGCGAGGACGGAACGGATCCGGGAACTGTTGCGCGGCGTTGGATTGGATCCCCAGCACGCCAACCGCTACCCGCACGAGTTCAGCGGCGGGCAACGGCAGCGGATCGGCATCGCCCGCGCCCTCGCGGTCGAACCCCGCCTCATCGTCTGCGACGAACCGGTCAGTGCCCTCGACGTCAGCGTCCAGGCCCAGGTCATCAACCTGCTCCAGGACCTGCAGCAGCAGCGGCATCTCGCCTATCTGTTCATCTCGCACGACCTCGCCGTCGTGGAGCATCTCTGCCACCGGATCGTGGTGATGTACCTGGGCCGGGTGATGGAGTCCGGACCCGCCTCCGAACTCTGTCGCGAACCGCTGCACCCCTACACCCGCGCCCTCGTCTCGGCGATTCCAGTGGTGGATCCGGCGTCGAAGCGTCCCCGGATCATGCTGGGCGGGGATGTCCCCTCCCCGATCGACCCGCCTCCGGGATGCCCGTTCCATCCCCGCTGCCCGGTCGCCGAGGCCCGCTGCCGTGCGGAGGTGCCCGTCCTCAGGACCTTGGACGGCGGGCGCAGCGTGGCCTGCCATCTGGTCTAGGCACAGCCAGGGCTGTCCCGAGACCCCGTGGACCACGCCGGATCAGACTCCACCGGCCCGGACCCACTCCTGGAGTTCCCGGTGGTTCACCTTGCCGGTCCCCAGCTTGGGGATCTCCCGCAGGTGACGCAGCTCGCGAGGCACGCAGAGATTGGTCATGCCCCGGCCCTTGATCACCGCCCGGATCTGTTCCAACGAGAGCCGGGAATCGTTGCTGACGGCGATCAGCATCTCGCCCTTGTCCTCATCGGGCAGGCTCACCACGGCAACCTCAAACCGGTTGCCATACTGGGGGAATGCACCGGCCAGAGCCTCCTCGACCGCGGTCAGGCTCACCATCTCACCACTAACCTTGGCGAAGCGCTTGAGGCGCCCAAGCACGAATACGAACCCATCGTCGTCCACCCGGACGATGTCTCCGGTGTCGTACCATCCGCCCAACGATTGGAACCGCGCGTTGGCGTCGGGGTTCAGGTAGCCGCGCATGATGTTGGGGCCCCGGACCAGGAGACGTCCGCCCTCCGCCACCCCCTCGATCGGTTCCAACCGCCACTCGATGCCGGGGAGGAATCGACCGACGCTGCCGAACTTCAGCTCGAGCCGGGAGTTGAGGCAGATCGCCGGGCTGCACTCGGTGGCCCCATAGCCCTCGAGGAGTCGGACCCCGAACTTCCGCGCCCACGTGTTGGCCGTCGCCTCCTGCACCTTCTCGGCACCCGACACGAGGAACTTCACCGAGTTGAAGTCATACGGATTGGCTCGGCGGGCATAGCCATTCAGGAACGTGTTCGTGCCGAACATCACGGTGCACACCTTGTCGTACACCGCCGAGGGAATGACCCGGTAGTGGAGCGGCGACGGATACAGGAACGTGTAATAGCCCCGCACCAGCGGCAGGAGCACGCCGGCGAGGAGACCGAAGCTGTGGAACAGCGGCATGGCGCTGAAGAACCGCTCGTCGTCGGTCACGTCGAGAACCCCGAGCACCTGGCGGATGTTCGCCATCAGGTTGCCGTGGGTGAGCTCCACGCCCTTCGGGATGCCCTCGGAGCCGGAGGTGAACAGGATCACGCCACTCGTGTCCCGGAGGGATTCCCGCGATCCCGTCGGCAACAGACCCCAGCCCGGACACACCGTATGACGGATCAGCGCCGACACCTTGGTCACGCTGCCGATCGTGGGACGGACATCCTCGAGATGGACGAGTTCGATGCCCGCCTCGATGAAGGGTCTGAGGTCGAGCTTCGCCTTCTCGGCAAACACCCGGGAGGTGATCACGGATCGGATCCCCGCCAGCTGGACGCACTGCAGCATGGTCGGAACCCCCGTCGAGAAGTTGAGGATGGCCGGCACGTATCCCGACGCCCACAGGCTCATCACGGTGACCGGTGTCCCGTTGACGTTCGGCAGCAGGACCCCGACGCGTGTGCCCGGGTCGGCAGACGGCCAGCGTCGACGCCACACCTGGGACAGCACATCGACACCCACCATCAGGCGTCGATAGGTGAGGGCCTGGAACGTGGCATCCTCGAGGACGATCTTCGCAGGAAGATTCCTGGCCGCCTCGACCACGGCCTCCAGCACATGCACTGGTCCGTGCTCCCGCTCTACGGCGACCTGATGGGCGAGCGCCGCATCGCGCAGCCAGGAGGTCATGCGCTGACGAGCGATCGCATGGGAGACTCCGGCCGGGACCGGCACCTCATGGACGGCACTGAAATGGGCGGAGACCCGGGGGAACCACTGGGTCCAGCCGGAATGACGGACCCAGAGGACCCGGCTGGCGTTCCGGAGATGGCAGGTGATGACCTTGGCTCCGGTCTTCTGGACGAGGAACCCGGTGCCATCGAAGAACTTCATCAACGATCCGGTCAGCGAGATCCGCCCCTCGGCGAACAGGACCAATCGCCCGCCTTTCGCGAGGAACTCCGCCATCCGCTTCGCCGCGTAGGGCGAGGTGGGATCCACCGGGAACGTGCGCCGGTTGACCATCATCTTCCGATGGAACCACGACAGCTCGGCCGTCCTGGAGTTGGTCACGAACCGCCAGTCGTCCTCGAGCAGGACCCCCAGGAACAGCCAATCGAGCCACGACACATGGTTCGGCAGGAGCAGCACCGGCCCCGGGGTCTTCAGGACCTCGACGTTGTACGCGCGGAAACGGAACCAGACGCTCAGGAGCAGTTGCAGGAGGGGTTTCATGACACGGTCGGGGATTGGGAATCGGTGGCGAGAGTGGAGGGGACGCGACGGGCTTTCAGGAACGGCTGGACCAGGAGTCCGACGATCAGGAGTCCGGTCAGAACCAGACAGATCGGAGCCACCACCGCATCCCACGGCACGGAGCCGCCGCCCGTGCGGAGTGCGACCGATGAGACGAGGGTGGCACCCGGTCCCGGGAACGGGGCGGAGGCCAACGTCCTTCCCTCACGATCGAGGATGAGCGAGACGCCCGAGCTGGCGACCCGGAACACCGGAACGCCGTACTCGAGCGCCCGGATCCGGGCCATCCGGGCGTTGAGCTCATGCTCCGTCCCGCCCCAGGTCTCCAGATCCATGGTCGGGATCAGCAGTCCCTCCGCCCCCAGGCGAACGAGGACATCCATCACCCGGCGATAGCTGGCGTCGTAGCAGATGGCCACGCCCCACTTCCCCCAGGGCGAATCCCACAGCCTTTGTGTGGGCGCCGGCTCCCCATCGCGGAAGAACTGGATCGGCCGGGACTTCGCCTGCTGGAAACACACGTCGCCGTTCGGATCGACGACAAAGGCGGTGTTGAAGAACCGGCCGCCCTCCTGTGCCGATCCGACCTGCAGCGCCGCGCCCGCGGGCACCGGACTCCCGCCGTTTCCGGGGATCTCCTCGCGGCCGCCCGCCACGAGCCACCTCCGATGCTGTCGACACCAGGACCGGATCGCCGTCGGGACTTCCGCCTCGAAGGTGTACTCGCTCAATTGGATCAGCTCGACCCCGGCATCGGACCGGACCAATCCGTCCAGGGCGACCAGGACCTCGGGGACTCCGGGCGATTCCAATTGGATACCCGCGACCCGGACCCGGCGTTCCATGCCCTCACGGTTCGGACTCCGGAACCCCGCGATGGCGATGGAGGCGACGGCAGCCACGGTCACGGCCGATCCGATCCACAGCCCCGACCTGCGGAGCGGAGGTCGGAACAACATCCAGAGTCCAGAGGCCATCGCGGTCACCAGACCTCCCAGGCCATAGACACCGAATGTCCCGAGCCACGACCGAGGCGCATCGACAAACACCGAGCCCGCGGTCAGCCACGCAAACCGCAGCCACCAGACCTCGCTCCGGAAATATTCCAGTCCGCACCAGACGACCGGCGCCAGCCCCAGGGCCCAGGCGGTTCCCGCAAGCGTCTCCACCCGATGCAGGACGAGCACGAACACGGCATGGAACAGGGCGAGGATGCCCCAGAGTACCACTGCCGCCGGCCCGAAGACCGAACCGAGGAAGGCCATCGGCGGCACATAGATGCCCAGGCCCACCAACAACCCCGCGTAGAAGGCGCTCCGAGGCGTCGGAAGGCGACGAAGCTCCATCAGGAACCCCAGATACCCGATTATCAACACGGTCGCCCACGACACCTGGAACGCCCCGTGGAAGCAGAGCACGGAGGCGACCACGCATGCTCCGGCTGCGGTCCAAGAGAGGGACCCCAACCTCAGAGCGCTCCGTTCCATGGTCGGTGTGGGGTGGGGATCCATCCGGTCAGGCGCGACGGGTTTCGGGCGGGATCCTCAGCCAGGCGACGACGCCGGCGACGATCACGGCCAGGACGAGGAAGACCTGGGAGGCGGAGAATCCGACCCGGGTGCAGCCGAGCACTACGAGGCCGGCCGAAATCATGCCGATGTTGTCGCAGAAGTTCTGGACCGCGATGGTCTTGCCCAGCTTGGACGGATCGGACTCGGCCTGAAGCGCCGCGTTGAGGGGGATGAGGAACAACCCAGCCGCCACCCCGGCCGCGACGAGGATGAGGGCGACCGCTGGGAGGACGACCAGGCCGACGCGGCGGGCGCCTTCCGGTTCGATCGTCGCCCATTCCTGACGTCCCCAGTTGCCAAGACCGAGCGCCCCGACGGCGAAGACCAGCACCAGCAACGCCCCGAGGAGGAATCCCACAGGGCGAACCCGCCGGAGATCCCCCACCTGGAACGCCGCCCCCGCCATGAGACTTCCCACCATGACCCCCACACTCAGCCAGACCCCAAGCAGTGCGATCTGGGTGTTGTCGGGCAGACGCAGGACATCGAGTCCCCAGGGTTGGAAATTGATCTTCATGCCCGCGCCACAGACCCAGAACAGGGCGGTGCCGACCAGGATCTTACCCAGGCGGGTACCCCGGAGCGCAGAGACCATGCCCTCGCCGAGGAACTGTGGAGCCCCCCCGAGGCCGCGCCAGGAGGGGATCGGGGAACAGAGCATCTGCCCCAGATGCCGGAAAAACTCCCGGACACTCGTCCCGAGCCGAACCCCGGGGGACGACGGCGTCGGGGTCATCCCCACGTTCAATGCCAGGGCCAGACCGAAGGTCCCCAGCAGGGCGGCATAGCAGACCCAGATCGGTGCCCGATCCACCAGGACCGATCCAGCGATCGCCCCGGACAGGATGGCCAGGAGCGTGAGCAGTTCCACCATGCCGTTGGCCTTCACCAGGCGTTCGCGCGGGAGGATCTCGGGCAGGATGCCGTACTTGGCCGGGCCATAGATCGTGGAGCCGATACCGACGATCAGGTAGCCCGGAGCCTGCCAGACGTATCCATGCCAGATGCTCAGGGAGCAGACCCCTGCCCCGAGGACCTTCAGTAGGTTGCCGCCCAGGAGCCAGGAGGTCTTCGAGTAGCGGTCGTTGAGATACCCAGCCAGGGGCGCCAACAGGACGTAGGGAATGAACAGCAGGCTCGTGTAGATGGCGCTCCGCGTTCGGAGGTCGTCGAGCCCGATCTCGCCCGACCGCTGCAGCAGGGTCAGTTGCCCCACGATGACCGCGAGGATCGCGTTGTCCCCGAAGGCCCCGAGGAACTGGCTGGCGAGCAGCAGCGGATAGTTGCGGTTCTTGTTCATGACAGATCCTTCTCCAGGCGCTGGAGGCCCTGCTCGGCGTTGTCGGCAACCGACTTGAGGACGGCGGCCGTCTCCCTGGCCCGTCTCTCGGAGATCTCCCCCCAAAGCAATGCCGCCGCGCGGTTGTAGTGGGGCAGGATCCCGGAGATCAGCTTCCGTCCCGACGGCGTCAGATCGACGCGCCACGCTCGACGATCCCCCGCCTCCTCGCGACGCGTCACCCATCCCCGGGACTCCAGCCGATCGACCAGGCCCGTGATGTTCGATCGATGCGTCAGCAGATAGCGCCCCAGCTCGCTCTGGGTCAGGCCCGATTCCGACTCGAACAGCAGGTTCATCAGGTTGAACTGCGGTGGACTCAGATCCCACCGCTCGAAGAA
>JBDLQQ010000076.1:0-3511 GCA_039800465.1 Verrucomicrobiota bacterium | reverse complement strand
CGGACAGCGGTTCAGAAGGCGCCCGACGTCTATCATTTCGAAGTCCAGTGGGACACCTCCCAACGCGGCGCCAACACTGCCGATGTGAAAGCGTACGTCGTCATCGGGGAGAACTTCTATCCGATGGAGCGCGTCGGAGGCACCAAGGAGCGCTGGGAGGTGGATGTGCCGATCACGGGCGAAAAGACGATCGTCCCGTACCGGTACAAGTTCGACTACACCTTCCCGACGATCCTGAACCGTCTGCCCGAGAGCAGCTATTCCGCCCCGTACTTCCTCGATCTCCGGAAGGTCGTCTCCGGCAACCCGCCCGCGGGTCGCTAGGACGGCTCGCCGCTTTCACCAAAGCCCGAGTCCCTCCAAAGGGTCCAGGCCTTCTGCATCGACGGGAAGGCGAGGTCCTCCGGAACCACGGAGGACGGCCCGACCCACTCCAGGCTCTCCACCTCCTCGATCACCTGCGCCGTGGCACCGTCTGCCGCGCAGGCCGTGAAAAACAGGTCGAGGACCGGATAGGTGACCTCGCCGTAGTGGTAGGCGTTCGGTTGGGAACAGAGAAACCGGATCTGGCGGATCTCCAGTCCCACCTCCTCGCGGATCTCCCGAGCAGCGGCGATCTCCGCGGTTTCCCCGTGGTCGATGAAGCCCCCCGGCGGCGCGAGGCGACCTTTGCCCGGGTCCTTCGCGCGTCGAATCAGCAGGACACGGCCATCCGTCCTACGGACAAACACCGCGGCAGCAACGGCTGGATTGAAGAAGTACCGGAACTGGCAGGACGGGCAGGAGAAGGTATTGGATGTCGGAGGCTGGTGAGGCCCTGTGCCACAGCGCGGACAGAACCGGAAGAATTCAGAGGGCTTCATGTCGAACGTCGGCCCGACACCCTCCCGGGAATCCGCAGGAATGACAAACACGTCCACCCCACCCCCGACTATCGGAGTCGGCGATCCCTGAGACGGTCGGCGTGACCGTCCATCCACAGACGGTTGCGGACTCCGGGATGCGCCGCGCGTCCGCGCACCGACTCGGGAATCGCGGGGATCGTCGACGGAAAGTACGGATCCACCACCAGCTCCACCTCTGAGAGTCCGCCCCCAGGAACCACGAGTGGATTCCCCGACGTCAACCAGCCCGCCAAGGCCTCGTCCACGATCCTGCCCCAGAAGTTGTCGGCCGGAACCGGATCGTCGACGCGGTCGAATCGCCACATCCAATAGGTGACTTCCGGACACCGATTGGTGTCGGTCCCACCCCACTGCCGGACCTGGTCGAGTCGTGCGATCGGCCCCGAGATCACTCCGGGACACTGCCAGACCGGCTTCGACGGGAGCAGCGATCCGAGCACCACCGCAGACCACCCGGCCCTGGGATCACTCTTCGGCCAGGTCGACCATGGCTGGTAGCCACCGACCAGATCCCTCTTGAGATCCCGGCGGTCCGGGAACCGGTCCCCGTGATCGCCCAGATAGAGATGCCATGCGACACCGATCTGGCGGAGGTTCGACAGGCAGGCGGAGGATCGTCCCATCGCCTGCGCCCGTCCGAGGGCGGGCATCATCAAGGACGCCAGGACTGCGATGGTGGCGATGACGACCAGCAACTCCATCAGGGTGAACGCCGCGCCCCGAGGCCGATGCGGAATGGATGAGTCCAGTCGGACCATGAATCATCGGGGCAACGCGAAGGCCACATAGGCATCGCCACTCCGGGTGCCGATCTTGCCGCCCCCACAGGCGATGACGATGAACTGCCGTCCACCCACCGAATAGGTCGAAGGGGTCGCATACCCCGCTGCAGGCAGCCGAGCCTTCCAGAGTTCCCTCCCCGTCGTCCGGTCGAACGCCCGGAGATGTTCATCCCGACTCGCCGCGATGAAGACGAGGCCGCCCGCGGTAACGACTGGGCCCCCATAGTTCTCAGTGCCCGTAGGTGGGACACCCCGAGCCGCCAACTCCGGCCATTCACCCAACGGAACCCTCCACCGGTACTCGCCCGTGTTGAGGTCGATCGCATTCAGGGTCCCCCACGGTGGTTTGATCGCCGGATACCCATTGGTGTCGAGCCACCGGTGATACCCGGTCGACGTATAGGGGATCTCCGCGAATGCGCCGCCCGGAGTCGCGTCGGTCCCGGCTCGAGACCCCGTCGACGCGACCTCGAGAAGGGCGTCCACCAGCACGGAACGCTGGGACTCGGTGAGGAAGTCGAACGACGGCATGACGCCCTTTCCGGTCTGGAGCAGGGCCAGCACCTCGGCTCGGGACCGACGGTCCTTCAATCCGAGGAGTGACGGAACGTTCTGGGTGGTGTTGCCCCTGCGATCGACCCCATGGCACGCCGCGCAGAACTGGTTGAAGAGCGTTGACCCATCGGCAGGCCCCTCGGTTCCGGACCGGGCCGCGTCGACGAGCGTCAGGACCCACGGCATCTCGTTGGCGTTGACGTAGAGGATCCCATCGGGATCCACCGCGGCCCCACCCCACTCGGCGCCCCCATCGAATCCAGGCAGCACGATGGTTCCCTGACGGCTGGGTGGGCCGAACGGGACATGGGGCTTGAGCTTCACGAACCGCTCCAGGACTGCGCGGTGGGATTCCGGGGAGATGTCCGTGATCTCTCCGTGGGTGAACACCTGACGCGCGAACGGGGCCGGCTTCTCCGGGAGCGGCTGGGTGGGCCAGGCCGACTCGCCCGGCATGTCGGAGGCGGGAACCGGCACCTCTTTCATCGGGAAGAGCGGAGCACCCGTCTCCCGATCGAAGACGAAGACATGGCCGGACTTGGTCACCTGGGCCACCGCGGGGATCCGCTTCCCGCCCCGCCTCACGGTCAGAAGATTCGGAGGCGCCGGCAGATCGCGATCCCACAGGTCATGATGGACCAACTGCTGGTGCCAGACCCGCTGACCCGTCGCGACGTCGATCGCGATCAGGCTGTTGGCGAAGAGGTTCTGCCCGATGCGATTCCCGCCCCAGAAGTCGAACGCCGCCGATCCGGTCGGGCAGAACACCCAACCCCGCTCCGCATCGAGGGCAAAGCCGGTCCAGACATTCGCGCCGCCCACCTGACGATAGGCCTCCGGTGGCCAGGTCTCATATCCGGACTCGCCCGGACCCGGGATCGTGTTGAAGCGCCAGAGGAGGCGGCCCGTTCGGATGTCGTAGGCGCGGATGTGACCCGGAGCCGCCGGAGCCGGTCCCTCGCCCAGACGCATCCCGACGATCAGCCGATCCCCGTGGACGATGCCCGGTGTGGTGGACTGCAACGACAACCGACCCACATCCCGACCCAACCCGTCCTTGAGGTCGATGGAGCCGTCCTTGCCGAATGTCGGGATCCGCTTCCCGGTCCGGGCATCCAAGGCGTGGAGGAAGTGATCGTTCCCATAGAGGATCCGGGATTCGCCTGCGCCCGCCCAATGCACGAGTCCCCGGTTGACCCCGGTCTTGGTCAGACCAGGAACCGACGCCGGATCAAAGCGCCATCGTTCGACACCCGTGGCCGCATCGAG
>JBDLQQ010000075.1:0-4393 GCA_039800465.1 Verrucomicrobiota bacterium | reverse complement strand
GGCTGACGTCCCGATCTGGGGACCGTGGACCGGAGCGCTCAACAACGCCGGCGAGACGCTCCGTCTGCAGCAGCCGGACGAGCCGATTCCCACTCCCGCGGTGAATGCCGGGTTCGTCCCTCTGGTGACCTGGGAAACGATCCGCTACCGGCCCACATCCCCATGGCCCACCTTCGTGGAAGGAACGGGGAATTCCCTGCAACGCATCCGAAGCCTCTCCTTCGGGAATGAGCCGGCCAATTGGGAATCCGCCCCGCCGACCGCCGGTCGGGTGAACAGCCCATTGGACTCCCTCCAGATGGAGCCGGATCAGGACGCGGATCAACTTCCTGACGCCTGGGAGCAAGCCAATGGACTCGATCCTCTTTCCGCCACGGGAGCCAACGGGGCCAACGGGGATTCCGATGGGGATGGGCGGACCCATCTCGAGGAATACCTCGGCGGCACGAACCCCCGCGATCCAGCAAGCCGCCTTGTCATCGAGGTGGCGACCGGCGACGCCGGGACGGAACTCACCATTCCAGCGATCCCGGGAAGAGTGTATCGGATCTGGGCCCAGGACAGCCTCAGCAACGCGGCCTGGAACCCCCTCGGCAGCCTGAACGGACCCGGTACGGCTGGACCGATCCGGTTCCGGGATCCCGCCGTCGAATCCACGCGCTTCTACCAGATCACCATCACGCTGCCTTGAGGTTTAGGGACGGTGGCATCATTGCTGCCGTCCCATCAGCGGTCTCCGGTCTTTTCCAGGGGTCCATCCTCGTGGCCTGGGGGACGGCCCTTGCGACGACGGAACAGATGGACGGCGCCATACACGAGCCACCACGGAAGGAACCAGAGGAGCGCCAGGGCCCAACCGAAGAACAGCGCACCGACGTGGCCCGCGCCCGTATCGGGACCTTCCCTCAGCATGGCGCTCACGAGTGCCAAGGCCCACCCCACCCCCACCGTCACCAGCCAGACCACCCACCACGGCATCCACCTCGGGTAGAAGGCCCGGAGGACCAAGACCATCAGCGGCAGGAGGAGGAAGCCGCCGGCGCAGAACAAGGCGAGGAGATCTTTCATCGGTTCAGGTGGAGAATTCGGACCCGACTCAAACAGAGGCTTCAGCCCCCGGCATGCGCTCACCGGCCGCTACAGGCGGGGCGTTGATCAACGACCCGAATCCAATGAACACCCCGTCGGGCGACAAGGGTGATCTTTCCGGCCCTGGTCACAGGACCACCTGCGGGTGGAGGGATTCGGACTGGCAGCCATCCAGTTCACTCTTTCGTTCGGCCGCCAACGCCCGCAGCCAACGGTCGACCCCATCGATCACCCCATCCGGCGTCGACGTCCCAGCGGTGAGTCCCACGGTGGTTGCATCGTCGAACCATTCGACCCGGAGCTCCTCGGCGGACTGGACCTGGTACACCCGAGCTCCATGCCGAGCGCAGGTCTTCGCCAGTTGCCGGGTGTTGTTGCTGTGCACGCCCCCAACCACCACCACCACCTCGCAGACCTCGGCCAGGCTTTCCGCAGCCTGCTGGCGTTGCTTGGTCGGCTGGCACACCGTGTCGACAAACCGGACCTCCGAGTCCGGGAAGCGCACACGGAGCCGATCGACCAACACTCGGACCCTTGTGATCGGCTGGGTGGTCTGGGATGCCACCCCAAACCGGGGTCGGGATTCCAAGCCGTCGATTTCAGGCTCGGTCAGGACCAAGTCATAGGCCTCCAAATCCCCAGTCAGACCCCGGACCTCCACATGGTCCCTCTGGCCGATGATCACCGGATGGTACCCTGCCCGAGCGAGTTCCAGGACCTGGTCATGGGCGAACCGGACCAGGGGACAGGTCGCCTCAATCACCCGGTGGCCACGGTCCTTGATGGACTGCCGCTGACGATGGGACGTGCCATGGGCGGTGATCATCACGGTCGGGGTGGTGACCGCCTCCAGCTGGGACTCGATTCGGACACCTCGGCTTCGGAGATCCGACACCACGGTCTCGTTGTGGACCAGGTCCCCCAGGATCGTGAGGGGACCTTCCGCAGCGGACCGGTTCGCGAGGACCAAGGCGTCCCGGACTCCGAAACATTGTCCCAGATGCGTCGCTTTGAGGATTCTCATGCTTTGTATTGCAAAGTTTTGGTGCGGGAAGGTCTTTGGAAGATGGGGAGCGGAACTCAGGCGTGGGATCGTCGGGTCTGGGCGACGATCTGCTCGAGGAGGCTGACGTAGCTGGCGAACGCGGTGCGGCCGGTCTCGGTGAGCGAATAGGTGGTGGCGGAGCGGCCGCCTTCGAGCGACTTGGTGACCGCGACGTAGCCGGCCTCGTGCAGGGTGCGGAGGTGTGCGGTGGCGTTGCCGTCGGTCATGCGGAGGGTGTCCCGGAGTTCCGTGTAGAGCAGGGACGGGGAAGCCGCGAGGAGCGACATGATCGCAAGGCGCCCCTTCTCATGGATCGTCCGATCCAGCTGGAGGAACGGTTCCGGATTCACGCGACCGACTTCCGTTTCTCGGTGATGGAGAGATAGATCCCATAGGCCATATGGAGGCCGCCAAAGGCGGCTGCCATGATGAGATGAGCCTCGGACAAGGGCGGTATCTTCCCGGTGAATGGTCCGAGATCGATGAGGAGAGGCAGGGCGCAGCCTGAGCCGATGAAGATCCACCCCAGTCGCCTCATGCCCCGGGGCACAAAGAAGCCGGCGGCATGGATAGCGCAGCCATAGAGCACCATCCAGACGGCCGGGAGCCACCAAACCAGACCCTGAAGGTTTCCCCCGCCCAAGAGGACAACAACACCGGACACGAGCCCCACCAGCAGCGGGGGGAGCAGCGCCTCGGCGACCCGACGGGTGGGAGGAGACCAGAACGCCTCCCGGTCCCCCAACGCCTGACGCCGGACGATCCCCAGACTCATCCCCGAGGCGATCACCGCAGCGGCCATCCAGAACCCGACGAACCCAGCGACCGTGTCCAGTCTGAGGAACCATCCCGTCGCCCCGGAAGCCAACCCCAGTCCACCCGTCGCCAGTGACACGGGAGCCAAGGCCCGCCGGTACACGGCCGACCGTTCCATCAAGGTCCGGATCACCCGGAGATTCTCCGCGGCCAACGCGTCATCCATACCGTCACTTTGTATTGCAAAGCGAAGGTCGTCAAGTGGGGCGCCTCGACTCGCCCCCTGAACGCACCTCGATCGTTCCTCGGTGTCGCCACATCTCCGCATCCCCAAAATTTCACCGTGCGCATCCCAGCCGGTCCCGGTCCAATTGAATCCAGACAATCCATGAGTGCCGTCGCCGTCTTCGCCCCGATCGTCATCGCATCCTGGCCCGCCCTCGGAGCCGCTGTCGCCTCCGCCGCCACCTCCCTCGGCTTTTCCATGGTCGACCAGGCCCTGGCCAGCGCGAACCCGGCCCAGAACGCAGAGGGAACCCAACGGGTCGATCTGGAGATCCCGGGCAGCGAGGTCGTCCTGGGTACCCTGGGCCGCGACCAGCGCATCCGAATGGTCCGGGATGGGGTTGAGGCCACGTTCGCCCGCGACGCGCGGGGGCAAGCCTCGGTCTGCGTGACTGGCGAGGGCTACTCCGAGGAGGTGCTGCGCCAGATCGGCGAGGAACTCAGTGGCCGGATGGTCCAGCACTACGTCCTCCAGAAGCTGAAGTCCGAGCTTGATGCCCGCGGGATGAACCTCGTCGAGGAGACGGTCGACGAGAACCAGGCCATCCGACTCCGGGTCCGGCACTGGCAGAATTGACGCGCCCACCCCGAACCCCGATTTCCCATTCCATGAACGTCCGCGAATACGAGATCACCATCGGACCCACCGGCGAGGTGGAACTCCACATCGACGGCATCAAGGGCAAGGGATGCCTCGAGGTCGTGAAGCTGTTCGAGTCCCTCGTCGGTGAGGTGAGGGAGGTGCGGCACACCTCCGCGTTCTATGAACCGGACGACGACGTGGTGATCCGGAACGAGCAGCACCACTGAGCGGCGTCGCGGATGCCATGGATCCCAGCGACTCCAGCTACTATCCGCCACGGGCGGGTCGGGGTCGGATGTCGGCGGCGTCCGGCGTCCGGGTGGAACGCCTGCGGAACCGGCTCGCGCATTTCATGCGCGGCCTTCCGAGCCCCCCCAGCTTCGGCATCCTGTCCTTCCGGGATGGTGTCCTGTCTGTTCTTCTCCCGGGCTACGCCTATGTGGCCATGGGGCGTTGGCAGATCGGACTCCTGATGGTGGGCGGCTGGGTTCTCGCCCTCCTGTTGCTCCTGGTGTTCCTGGCGAATCCCACAATTCGGGCGTGGTGTCTCGGTACTCTGGCCTCCACCCACACCAGCGGCTTGGCCTTGGCCGCCCTGCGGTCGCGGGAGCTGGATCCCGACCTTCCATCCCCCA
>JBDLQQ010000074.1:0-3213 GCA_039800465.1 Verrucomicrobiota bacterium | reverse complement strand
CCGCCGGTGACCAGCACCCGACCGTCGGGCAGCAAGGTGGCCGAATGCCCCCATCTCGGCTGCACCATCTTGAGGATGGCTTTTCCATCGGCACCGGTGGCGGGCAGTTCGACCTGCGTGGACGTGGCGGCCCGGAGCAGGAACTCGAGGCCGAACGGCGTCACGAGGAGGCACGCGATCAAGACGAGAACCTTGATCACGATGCGCCCCTCCGTCTGGGCGCGTCTGTCGGTGGATTTTTTGGAAAGTGGGAATTTCATGTTCGTTGGGTCTCGGTGCCTGTCGGGTATCACCCCGGGGCAGCGCTGGGCTCGCTGTGCGGGCAAGGCCACGGCAGTCGCCTTCTCCCACCAGAACGGGCACGGGACGGATTTATTGCAGGTCCTCCTGTGCCCTACGTCCTACGCCCTACGCCCTTGCGTTGGCGCGGGCCCTTGACGGAATCTCGCCGCTTCCGAGTCCGGGTCGCCAGGGCGCCAGTCGCGCCCCTGGCCCGCCCGGCCCATCACACACTCCGAGTCCCATGCGCTGGTCCCAAGCCTTCATCCCCACCCTCAAGGAAGTCCCCTCCGACGCCGAGATCGTCTCCCACCAGCTCCTCCTGCGCGCCGGTCTGATCCGCAAGCTTGCCGGAGGCCTCTACACCTTCCTGCCCATGGGCGTGCGGGTCCTGCGCAAGGTCGAGGCCATCGTCCGCGAGGAGATGAACCGCGCCGGCGCCCAGGAGGTCCTCATGCCCGCCCTCCAGCCCCCCGAGATCTGGCAGGCCTCCGGACGCTACGAGACCGCCCGCGACGTCCTCTTCAAGCTCAAGGACAGCGCCCAGCGGGAATGGGTCCTGAGCCCGACCGCCGAGGAGGTCATCACCACCCTCGCCGCCGCGGAGCTCAACTCCTACCGGCAGATGCCCGTCAACTTCTACCAGATCAGCGTGAAGTTCCGTGACGAGATCCGTCCCCGGTTCGGACTCATGCGCGCCAAGGAGTTCTACATGAAGGACGCCTACTCGTTCGACGCCACCGACGAGGGGGCCATGGCGAGCTACCGGCGCATGTATGACGCCTACGGCCGCATCTTCGCGCGGTGCGGACTCCAGGCCTTCCCGGTCGAGGCCGACACCGGAGTCATCGGCGGCAACTATTCCCACGAGTTCATGGTCCCGGCCGACACCGGCGAGAATGACGTCGTGTACTGCGAGACCGGTGGCTACGCCGCGAACATCGAGAAGGCGACCAGCCGCGGATCGGTGGTGCCGACCCCGAAGGACCGCACGGGCGACGCGCCTGAGAGGTTCCCCACCCCCGGCGTGGTGACGATCGACTCCCTCGCCGCGGCCCCCTACTCCGTCCCGGCCCACGGCCAGATCAAGACCCTCGTCTACATCGCAGACTCGAAGCCCGTGCTGATCCTCCTGCGTGGGGATGACCAGTTGAACGAGGCCAAGCTCATGGCCCGCACCGGTGCGACGCATGCCCGGCCCGCAACGCCTGAGGAATGCGTCCAGACCCTCGGCGCCCGGCCCGGTTCCCTCGGCGCCGTCGTCCAGGTGCCCCAGGACGTGCCGGTCTATGCCGACCAGCAGCTCCAGGGCGCCCAGGGCATGACGACCGGTGCCAACGAGGACGGCTTCCACCTCCGCCACGTCGAGATCGAACGCGACATCCGCGTCACCCACTGGGTCGACCTCCGCACCGTCCGCGCCGGAGAGGCGGATGTCGCCACCGGGGAACCGCTGAAGATCCGACGCGCCATCGAGGTCGGCCACGTCTTCAAGCTCGGCACCAAGTACAGCGAGAAGCTCAACGCCACCTTCCTCGGCGAGACCGGCCAGCGGCACCCGTGCGTCATGGGCTGCTACGGCATCGGGGTCACCCGCACCCTCCAGGCCATCATCGAGCAGTGCCACGACAAGGACGGCATCGTCTGGCCGACCAGCGTGGCCCCGTTCGAGGTCTGCCTGACCCCGCTCACCGTCACGCCGGGGTCCGCCCCCCGCGAACTCGCCGACAAGCTCCATGCCGAGCTCACCGCCGCCGGCATCGAGGTGATCCTCGACGACCGTGATGAACGCCCCGGGGTGAAGTTCAAGGACAGCGAACTCGTCGGCTTCCCGCTCCGGCTCAATCTCGGGGAGAAGTCCCTCGCCAAGGGGGAGGTCGAACTCAAGCCACGGGGTCGCACCGTCGAGATGGTGCCCATCGCCGAGGCCGCCGCCCGGGCCATTGCCTGGGTCAAGGCCGAGCGCGCCCGGTTGAACCCCGCCAAGGCCTGACCCGATGCCCGCCCGACGCCGCGCCACGAAGACCCGGTCCGCCTACCAGTCCATTCCCACCCCGGCACCCGGACTCCACCTCCGCGGCGCCGGCGTCCGCCTCCGGGTCGAGGCCCTCGCCGACGATCTGCTGCACCTGCAGTGGACCCATGGCGCCACCGGGAAACCCACCCCTTCCTGGGTGGTGCAGCCCTGGACCCAGCCCCGACCCACGGTCCAGCAGAAGGCCAACAGCTCGACCGCGTCGCTCACCACCGCCGTCGGGACCTTCGCGATCGACCTGAAGTCCGGCGCCTGGACCGTGACCGACGCCCATGGACTCCGGGTGTTCTCGGCCGCAGCCGGGGCCACGACGGTGTCCAGGACCGAGGCGGCGCTGGCCCTCGACCTGACCGATGGGGAATCGGTGTTCGGCCTGGGCGAGACGACAGGGACATTCAACCGCCGCGGTCTCCAGCGCGAGTTCTGGAACATCGATGTCCTGGGCCACGCCCCGGCGATCCACCCCGCCCTCAAGCAGCTCTACGTCTCGATCCCGTTCGCCATTTCCCTGCGCGATGGCCGCGCGGCCGGGGTCTTCTGGGATACCCCGACCCGGCAGTCCTGGGACATCGGGCAGACGCATCTCGACCGCTGGGAGATGAAGGCGTCGACAGGAGCCATCGACCTCTACCTGTTCCTCGGCCCGGGGGTCGACCAGGTCGTGTCCCGCTACACCCAGCTCACGGGCGCCATGCCCCTGCCTCCGAAATGGGGCCTCGGCTACCAGCAGTCGCGCTACAGCTACGAGACGCAGGAGCGCGTGGTGGAGATCGCCAGGGAATTCCGGAAACGCCGGCTGCCGTGTGACGTGCTCTACCTCGACATCCACCACATGGAGGGCTACCGGGTCTTCACCTTCGGAAAGACCTTCCCCCGCCCCGCGGCGCTGATGCGCCAGC
>JBDLQQ010000073.1:0-3737 GCA_039800465.1 Verrucomicrobiota bacterium | reverse complement strand
CGGTTCAGGCACTTCAGGTGAGCTGGGGCGTGGGCGTGAGTTGAGCCTGAGTTGTGCGGGTGCACGGGCCGCACCCAGTGCTGCAGACACTGCAGAACCCACCGTTGCAGGTCTGGGGCCTGCAGCGGCGGCGGCGGATTGAACCCTGTACGGGGTGTGAGCAACCCGCCGTTGCCAAACGGCGGGTGTCCACTCAGCCTTTTGCACATTCGCAGCGCTGCATCTGAACGGCATGAGTGAGTATCGCGTCCAATTCGAGGTTTTCGAGGGTCCCATGGACCTCCTCCTTCATCTGGTGAAGAAGCAGGAGGTCGACATCTACGAGGTCAACCTGACCCGTCTAGCGACCGAGTTCGTGGCCTACCTGGACCGGATGCGGGAGCTCGACCTGGAGGTGGCGGGTGAGTTCCTGGTGATGGCGGCGACCCTGTTGTACATCAAGAGCCGCGAGCTCCTGCCGGTCGACCAGCAGGTCAAGCCTGCGGAGGACGATGCCGAGGAGGATGATCCGCGTTGGGAACTCATCCGGAGGCTGGTCGAGTACAAGAAGTTCAAGGATGCGGCGGCCACCCTGCAGGGGCGCGAGGAGGTGATGGGCAGCATCTATGAGCGCCGGCCGCCCCGCCTCGAGTTCATCGAGACCCCGGCCCTGAGGCGCGGCGAGGTGTCCGTGTTCGAGCTGATCGGTGCGGTCAGCCAGATCCTCAAGCGGTTCAATACCCAGCCCGGCATGCACGAGGTGCAGGCCGACCCGCACACCGTCAGCGAGAAGATCGAATCGCTCCGGACCCAGCTCTCGGAGCAGAAGCGGACCCGGTTCAGCGCGCTCTTCTCGGCGGCCTCCTCCCGGAACGAGGTGGTCTGCATCTTCCTGGCGCTGCTGGAATTGACCCGCATGCGCCAGTTGGTGCTGAGTCAGAGCGATGAATTCGGGGAGATCGACGTCGATCTCGCCCCACCCGAAGTCCTGACCCCGCCTCCGTCGCCGTCGCCGACCGACGAGCACGGGCATCCGCAGACCACCCCGGTCGCGGAAGGCTCGGAGGGTCCGCTGACCGCCTGAATCCCGTCGTCCACCTCCCATGCCGATCGAACTGAAATCCATCCTCGAGTGCCTGCTCTTCTCGGCACCCAAGCCGTTGTCGGTCTCCGAGATCCGGGATGCCCTGAACCGGGCGGCGACGGAGGAGGAGGCGACCCCGGAGGCGAAGTCGTTCCACAAGGTGCCCATCGAGACGCTCGAAGAGGCCCTGGCCACCCTTGCTCAGGAGCATGAGACGGCAGCGAGGAGCTATCGGCTCGTCTGCGTCGCCGGGTCGTGGCAGTTCGTCACGCAGCCGGAGTTTGGTCCGTGGCTCCGGGCGTTCGTGGGCGTCAAGAACCGTCCGGCCCGCCTTTCCCAGCCGGCGCTCGAGACCCTTGCGGTCATCGCCTACCGTCAACCGGTGACCCGGGCCGAGATCGAGCAGATCCGGGGTGTCGCGGTGGACGGGGTCATGGCGACCTTGAAGGAACGCGGGCTGATCGAAGAGGTGGGGCGTGCCGAGGTGATCGGACGTCCGATGCAGTTTGGGACCACCATGGCCTTCCTGGAGTATTTCGGACTCGGACGACTCGAGGATCTGCCTGCGGCGGACGAGTTGCGGCGGATCCCTGTGGTCCGGCCGGAGTCCCTGGCCACCGCGGATGCGGCCGCGGGTAGTGCGGTGTCGGAACTTCCGCTGGAGCAGGCCGATCCGGAGGTGGCGGGTGGACGGGGTGTGACGCCGGAGGCTCCGGTTGTCCCCGAGTCGAACGCCCGGCTTGAGGAGCCGCCGGCGGCCTGAACCCGCAGCGGGGGGCAGTGCTCAGACCTTCTCGGTCCGTGTCGTGCCGAGCAGTCCGGCAGGACGCAGGAGGAGGATCAGGATCAGGATGCCGAAGGCGATGGCGTCCCTGAAGGTGGAGGCACGGGTGCCGGAGACGAAGGTCTCCAGGAGGCCGATCAACATGCCGCCGAGGGCGGCACCAGGCAGGTTGCCGATCCCTCCGAGCACGGCGGCTACGAATGCCTTCAGACCCGGCAGCGTGCCCATGAGGGGATCGATGCTGGGATAGTTCATCGCGTAGAGGATGCCGCCGGCCCCTGCGAGGGCGGAGCCGAGGGCGAAGGTGAAGGAGATCACGCGGTCGTTGTCGATCCCCACCAGCGAGGCGGCCGTCGGATTGAACGACACGGCCCTCATGGCGGTGCCGATCCGGGTCCGGTGCACGACATGGTGGAGCGCCACCAGGAGGACGAGGGCAACGACGAGGACGACGACCTGGCTACTGGAGATGGTGAGGCCGGCGAAGTTGAACTGGGATTGCGGGAAGACGGTGGGGAATGCCTTGGGATTCGCCCCGAAGACCTTCTGTCCTCCGGCCTGCAGCAGGAGCGACACGCCGATGGCGGTGATGAGGACGGTGAGGGTTGAGCGGTTCCGGAGGGGGCGATAGGCGAGCTTCTCGATGACCATTCCAAGCAGGGCACAGGCCAGCATGGACCCGGTGAGGACGAGGAGTCCGCCGAGCAGGGAACCGCCGCCCAGCCGCGGGGCGAGGTAGAGTCCTGTATAGGCTCCGATCATGAACACGTCGCTGTGGGCGAAGTTGATGAACCGGAGCACCCCGTAGACCATGGTGTAGCCGAGGGCGATCAGGGCGTAGATCGCCCCGAGCGAGAGCCCGTTCAGCAACTGTTGGAGCACTTCGGTCATGGCCTAGGTCGACGCCGTCTTGCTCCGTCAGCCTGCGGGGGTGGTTCCGGTGGGGTCAAGGGGGATGGGGACGTCCGGGAACGAAGGACGGCACATTCGAGCCCCTGCGGTTGCCTGCCCACCGCTGTTGGCTAACCTCACCACGCCATGCGCGTGACCCGACTCCTGCACACCCGATACCGGCTCAATGACCTCGAGCGTTCCGTGACGTTCTACCGACAGGTCCTCGGATTGGAGGAGGTGCGCCGGCACAAGTCTCCCCGGGGCTCGGAACTCGTCTTCCTCAAGGCCCCGCAGAGCGAGGAGACGATCGAGTTGTGCCATTTTCCGAATTCCGGTCCGGTGGAGGTCCAACCGGACCTGACCCACGTCGCCTTCGAGGTCGAGTCCCTCGCCGCCTTTGGCGAGCACCTCGCCCGGCTGGGGCTCAAGTACTCGGATGGTCCGCACTACAAGAGCGATGGCTCGGGTGGGTTTGCCTTCATCGACGCCCCCGAGGGGTATGAGGTCGAGTTGATCGAGCGTCGTCCCGCTGCCGCGGGATACTGAGCCCCATGCGCTGGTCCGGCCGACAGTTCGAGTTCCAGTTTCCCCGGCCGGCCCTGGTCCTGGGCATCCTCAATGTCACCCCGGACTCGTTCTCGGACGGCGGACTGTACCTGGATCCCGGTCGTGCGGTGGAGCGTGCCCACCGGTTGGTCGCGGAGGGGGCTGACCTGATCGACGTCGGGGGGGAGTCGACCCGTCCGGGGGCGGCTCCGGTGGACGAGCGGGAGGAGCTGGCCCGGGTGGTCCCGGTGGTCGAGCGGTTGTGTCGGGAACTGAAGGTCCCGGTCTCCATCGACACCCGGAAGCCTGCGGTCGCGGAGCGCTGTCTCGACCTTGGTGTGGCCGTGGTCAACGACATCGGTGCCAATCGAGAGGATCCCGCGATGTGGCGGATCGTGGCGCGTCATCGGGCCGGCTATGTGGCGATGCACATGCAGGGAGACCCGCGGA
>JBDLQQ010000072.1:0-3621 GCA_039800465.1 Verrucomicrobiota bacterium | reverse complement strand
CTGGGCCACGCGCGCCTACCCGGACCTCTGGCTCATCCTTCTCGGCGGCATCTTCGTGCTCGCTGTCCTCTTCCTCCCCGGAGGGCTGGTCAGCTTGCCTGCCCGCCTGCGCGCCCTGTTCTCCCGGCGCCCCCCTTCCTGAGATGCCTCATCCCCTGCTCACCGTGGAAGACGTGGCCAAGGCCTACGACGGCTTTCAGGCCATCTCGAACCTCAACTTCTACCTGTTCGCGGGCGAACTCCGCACCGTCATCGGTCCGAACGGAGCGGGCAAATCGACCTTCTTCGACCTCCTCACGGGCCGGGCCAAGCCGGACCGCGGTCGGCTCGAATTCGGCACGGATCCCGCTGCCTCCCACGACCTCACTCGGCTCTCCGAGCACGAGATCAGCCGCCTAGGCATCGGTCGCAAGTTCCAGACGCCGAGCGTCTACGTGCATCACTCCGTCTGGGAAAACCTTCTGCTCTCCCTGCGTGGCCCCCGGGGGGTCTTTGCCGCCCTGTTTCAGCGAACCGGTCCGGCCGACCGTGCCCGCATCGACGACCTCCTAGAAGTGGTCCGCCTCGGCGACAAGCGCCACTGGCGCGCCGGACTCCTCTCGCACGGCGAGAAACAGTGGCTGGAACTGGGGATGCTTCTCGCGCAGGAGCCCAAGGTGCTCCTAATCGACGAGCCCGCCGCCGGCATGACCGACGAGGAAACCCACCGGACCGGCGAACTCCTCCTCTCCCTCGCCGGCCGCCACAGCCTCATCGTCATCGAGCACGACATGACCTTCGTGAAGCAAATCGCGCGGCAGGGGCAGGTGACGGTGCTCCACCAGGGGAGCGTGCTGTGCGAAGGTCGCTTCGAGGAGGTACAGTCCGACCTCAAAGTGCGCGAGGTCTACCTCGGCCGAGGCAAACACGACCGGCGATGACCCCGCTCCTCGAAATATCCGGGCTGGAAACGCACCTCGGGGGCTCGCGCATCCTCCGCGGGGTGAACCTTGCCGTAGGTCCGGGCGAAATTGTCGCCCTGATGGGCCGCAACGGGGTCGGCAAGAGCACGACCCTGCGCTCCATCACGGGCGTGGTTCCGGTGCACGCAGGCAGCATCCGCTTCGCCGGGCGCGAACTGCGGGAGCTGCCGCCGGACGAAAGGGCGCGGGCCGGGATCGGGTATGTCCCCCAAGGGCGCGACATCTTTCCCCATCTCACCGTGGAGGAGAATCTGCGGGTAGGCCTCGTGGTGCACGGGCGCCGGGGGCCCGCCGCGCGCGCGGCCCTCGACCGAGTATTCGCCCTGTTTCCCGTCCTCCGGGACATGCTCGGACGTAAGGGGGGCGTGCTTTCCGGAGGTCAGCAGCAGCAGCTCGCGATCGGACGCGCCCTGCTCACCGATCCGCGGCTCCTCATCCTCGACGAGCCCACGGAGGGGATTCAGCCATCGATTATCGAGCAGATCGGGGACACCCTGCGCCGTCTGCGCCAAGAGGGCTTGGAACCCGACCCGACGCACGAGATCCGTCACGCGTTACAGGAGCTCAAACGCGAGGGTCGGTTGGCCATTCTCCTCGTCGAACAATTCGTCGACTTCTGCCGCGAATGCGCGGATCGCTTCTACGCGATGGACCGCGGGGCGGTGGTCGCCGCCGGCACGGTCCAGGAGCTCACGGACGAGGTGGTGCGCCGCCACCTTCAGGTCTGACTCCTTTCCTCCATGCACCTGACCCCGCGCGAACGAGAGAAACTCCTAGTCGTGGTAGCCGCCGATCTGGCGCGCCGCCGGCAGGCCCGCGGCCTGAAACTGAACCATCCCGAGGCCGTGGCCATCATCACCAGCGAGATTCTTGAGGGCGCCCGGGACGGGCGTAGCGTGGCCGAACTGATGAGCCTCGGCACCAAAATCCTCACGACCGCGGACGTGATGCCCGGAGTGCCCAGCATGATCCCCGAGGTGCAGGTCGAGGCGACGTTCCCCGATGGCACCAAACTCGTCACCGTCCATCAGCCCATCCGCTGAACCATGATCCCCGGAGAAATCATTCCAGCCGACGGCCCGGCGCTCCCCGCCAATTCCGGTCTCCCCACCTTACGCCTCGAAGTCACCCACACGGGCGACCGGCCGGTGCAGGTCGGCTCCCACTACCACTTCGCTGAGACCAACTCTGCGCTCCGCTTCGACCGCTCCGCCGCCCGCGGCTTCCGGCTAAACATTCCCGCCGGCACCGCCGTCCGATTCGAAGCGGGCGACACCCGGGAAGTGGAGCTGGTTGCCCTCGCCGGCCGCCGGGAGGTCCACGGCCTAAACGCGCTCATCAACGGCCGCCTCGATCCCTGAACCATGCCCCTGCACCTTTCCCGTCGGCAATACGCCGAGATGTTCGGCCCCACGGTCGGCGACCGCGTACGGCTCGCCGACACCGACCTCTTCGTCGAGGTGGAGCGCGACCTCGTGGCCGTGGCCGGCTACGGTAACGAAATCAAGTTCGGCGGCGGCAAGGTCATCCGCGACGGGATGGGACAGTCGCCCACGGCCCGCGATGCCGAGTGTCTCGACCTCGTGATCACCAACGCCCTCATCCTCGATCCGCGCTTGGGGGTGGTGAAGGCCGACATTGGCATTAAACACGGCCGCATCGTGGGCATCGGGCACGCGGGTAACCCCGGCATCCAATCCGGACTCGGCTCGGCCTACCCCGATCCTGCGACGGGCCGCCTCGACCCAATGACCGTAGGCGCGGCCACGGAGGTCATCGCCGGCGAAGGCCGCATCATCACCGCCGGCGGCATCGACACCCATATCCACTTTATTTGTCCGCAGCAGATCGACGAGGCCCTGAGCTCCGGTGTGACCACGCTCCTCGGAGGCGGCACGGGGCCAGCCCACGGTACCCTCGCCACCACCTGCACCCCGGGCCGCTGGAACCTGCATCGGATGCTGGAGGCCGCCGAGGCCTATCCGGTGAACCTCGGCTTCCTCGGGAAGGGGAACTGCAGCACCCCAGACCCGCTGCGGGAACAGATCGTCGCTGGGGCCATCGGGCTCAAACTCCACGAGGACTGGGGGACCACGCCCGCCGCCATCGACACCTGCTTGGGCGTGGCGGAAGAACTGGATGTTCAGGTGGCCATCCACACCGACACGCTCAATGAATCCGGCTACCTCGACGACACCCTCCGGGCGTTTCGCGGCCGTACGATTCACACGTTCCACTCGGAAGGAGCCGGCGGCGGGCACGCCCCAGACATCATCCGCGTCTGCGGGGAGCCCAACGTCCTGCCTTCCTCCACCAACCCCACGCGGCCCTTCACGGTCAATACTGTGGATGAGCACCTCGATATGCTGATGGTCTGCCATCACCTGGACTCCAAGATCCCGGAGGATGTCGCCTTCGCTGAGTCGCGGATCCGGCCCGAGACCATCGCGGCGGAGGATCGGCTCCACGATCTCGGCGCCATCTCGATTATGTCGTCGGACTCCCAGGCCATGGGCCGAGTCGGGGAGGTGATTCTCCGGACCTGGCAGACGGCCCACAAGATGAAGGCCCAGTTCGGCGCCCTAGCCGATCCAACCCATCCCGCCGCAGATAACTTCCGGGTGCTACGCTATCTCGCCAAATACACCATCAACCCGGC
>JBDLQQ010000071.1:0-10863 GCA_039800465.1 Verrucomicrobiota bacterium | reverse complement strand
CGAGAGGGTCCCGACGAGGCCGGTGAACCGGTGCTGCCGGAGGGACTTCCGGATCTCGTCCAGGTAGTTCGGGTTGGCGACGAGCAGGAACGACAGGCTGGAGAGTCGAGGATCCTCCGGGGCGACGATCGGGATCCGTGTACCTGGGATCACGCCACCCTGCTTGGCGGGGTTCGAGTCCACGACGAGGGCGGGGCGGGTCCTGGGCAGCTGGTTGACCACGGCGACGCCTTTGGCACCAGCCCCCCACAGTCCCCACGGTTTTCCGCCCGACTGTCTGTGGAGGGATCGTTCGAGGGTGGATTGATACCCGGAGAATTTCTTGGCGAAGGAGACCAGGGCGGCCTTCGGGCGGATGCCGGGTGGACGCGGTTCCCGGCCGATCCTGTCCAGCGGGGCCAGTTCCAGCGTCTGGTACTGTCCGCCAAAGACCGCCCGCTGGCGGAGGACCCGGAATCCGGCCAGCCGGCACAGGTGGGCGAGGGTGCGTTCGGGGAAGTAGTTGCAGTGCTCGTAGAAGACGTCCCAGAAGGCGCGGTGCTCCACGATCCACTCCCAGCGGGGAGTCTCCAGGAGCACCACCCGAGCCGTCGCGGCGACCGCGATCGCGTGGAGTTCGCGGAGGAATTCGCCAATCCCGGGCACGTGTTCCACGACATGCCGGCAGATCACGGCCGAGAACGGGCCGGGCACGGTGTCGGCCGTCAGGTATTCCGGGTGGAACGACAGGCCCTGGGGTTCTGGATCGGGCCCCGGTTCGAAGGACGTGTCATAGCCGGTGCCCGTGGCGCCCGCCTTCCGGCAGACCAGCCGGAGGAAGTCCCCCTTGCCGCAGCCGACCTCGAGGATCCGGGCCCGTCGGAGCCGATGGTCCCGGATGAAGGAGCCCGCCAGGCTTTCGAGGTGGGCGTTGAAGGCCTCCGAGAAGCACTGCCGGTTCTCGTAGTGGGCATCGTAGGGGATGACCTCGGGACGGAACGTGGCATTGAACACCAGGCCGCAGCCGATGCATTGGCGGAGGAGCAGGTCCCGTCGTGGAACCCGCGTGGCAGCTTCCGGGGTGGCAAACCGGTAGTTGAGCACCACCGGTTGACGCCGGAGTGGGAGGCGTCCCACAAACCGCTTCCCACCGCAGCCCGGACAGATGGCCAGAGGCGTCTTCAATCCAGCGTGCGTATCAGGCCGCGCAGCCCGTCTTCAAGTTCGACCTGAGGCGACCAGCCCAGTGAACGCAGCCGCGAGGCGTCGGCCACCACATGGTGGAGCGGGTCGGGAGCGGGTGGATCCTCCCAGCCGACGAGGTCGGGTCGCCCCAGGAGCCTGCCGATCCGCTGGGCGAGTTCGAGAACCGTGGTGCCGGTGCCGGTTCCGATGTTGACCGCACCGGAAGCGCCCTGAGAGGCGAGCGTCAGGAGGGCCCGGGCGACGTCGTCGATGTGGAGGTAGTCCTTCGTGCTCTGAGGGGTCTTGAGGGTCACCCGCTCGCCCGAGCGGAGACGTCGGACCAGGGAACTGCAGAGGCGGGAGGGATGTTCTCCAGGTCCGTAGGGATAGAAGAGCCGGGCCCAGACCAGGGGGATGTCGGGGTTCGTCCAGCGTTGGGTCAGACGCCGATGGAGCTCGTCCTTGCAGCGCGCGTACAGGGAGACCGGTGCAGGCGTGAGCGTTTCGGGGAGGGGTGCCCCCGTGATGGGATACTCGATGCAGGTGCCGAGGAGGACGAGGCGGCGGAGGCCCCGTTGGAGGGCTCCCTCGACCAGGGCTTCGCTCCAGTCGACCCACAGCCGGTTGTCGGGCGACTCGAGGTAGATGCCGGGCGTGGCCTCCCAGGCCGTGTGGATGAGCACGTCGGGTTGGAACTCGGTGATCCGATCCCATGGAGGGGACTCGATCGCGGCTGCGACGCTGTGGAGTCGTGGCGCCGAGGGCGCGGCCCGACGCGACAGCGAGAGCACCTCATGGCCGGAGGCCAGGGCCTGCTGAATGAGGTGGGTTCCGACGAACCCGGTGCCCCCCGTGACCAGAAGTCGCATCTCGGGGATCGTCCGTTGGCCGGAGAGGAATGGCAACCGGGACCCTGGGGATGGGCGGGGGCAGGTGACCGTTTTCCCCATTGATCCGATGTCCAAACGACGGATCCTCACCCGGAGATGAAACTCTCGGTTCGGGGCAAGTACGCCTTGCGGGCGCTGACGGTGCTTGGGGAGCACTACGGTCCCGGTGTCGTGCGCATCCAGGCGATCTCGGACGACCAGAACATCCCGAAGCGGTTCCTGGAGCAGATCCTCTTCGACCTGAAGTCGGCTGGTGTCGTGGAGAGCCGTCGTGGGGTCGCCGGGGGTTATCGGTTGGCCATGGCTCCCGACAAGATCCCGCTGGCGAAGGTCATCCGACATCTCGAGGGCGCGCTCGCCCCGATCGGGTGCATCAGCCAGCAGTTCTATGAGAAGTGCTCGTGTCCCGACGAGCTGAAGTGTCCCCTGCGATCGGTCATGAAGGAGGTGCGGGATGCGATCGCCGGCATCCTGGAGTCCATGACCGTCGCGGATCTTGTCTCTCGGGCCGTCCGCCTCCGGCAGAGTCCGGACACGCCGCTCGACTTCGTGATCTGACCCGGATCAGCCCAGGAACTCCGGGGTGCTGTCTGGGGTGGGGTGGACGGGTGACTCTTCCGTCGATGGGCCGGAGGAGAGGTGCTCCTGGAGGCGATCCAGGAGGGGTTGCTGGGCCAGTTTCATGTGGCTCCGGGCGTCCTTCAGGCTGAAGAAGGCGACCTCGTCGATCTCGGGCCAGGTCGACCAGCGGCCGGATCCGGCGGGCCATTCGACCTCGACCATGGACGTCTGCAGGGGGGAACCCGAGTCCCAGTTGCCCTCGAAGGCCCAGGCATGGACGGTCTTGCCGCCGCGCTGCCGGATCGACCCGAGTGACACGAAGGGCCCATGGGCATCGAGGCCCACCTCCTCATGGAATTCCCGGACCGCGGCGCCGAGGAGTTCCTCACCGGATTCCACCTCCCCCTTGGGAATGGTCCAGATGTCCTGCTGTCGGTGCGGAAACCAAGGCCCCCCGGGTCGGGCGAGGAACACCTCGAGTTGCCCCCCAGAGACGCGGTACATCAGCAACCCGGCACTGACCTTGCCCCGGCGGACGGGGCGGTTGTTGGTCGGGTATCGGGTCATGGTGTTTCGGGGATGCAGACAACTTCCTCGACAAGGACCTGTCGCACCGTCGGTTAGAACTATGCCAAGTGGAGAACACTGGCAACCGCGCTGTGCTGGCAATGTCCCGCTGGCAACCGTGCCGTTGGGATCCTCGACGGGGCAGGGGTCCTATCCGGGTCGTGCTGCCACCCGCTTCCGGGCTGGCCTCGATCGCTGAGGCGGTCCAGCATCTCCGCATGATACGATCCCTCCTGCTCTCCGTGCTGGTGCTTTCCCTGGGTGTCCTCGGGGAGGACTGGAAACCCCTCTGGGATGGCAAGACGATGAAGGGATGGATCAAGGCCCCATTCGGCGGGTCCGGAGACGTCGAGATCGAGAACGGCGTCCTGATGCTCCATCAGGGCCTGCTGACCGGGGTGAACTGCACCAACCCGGTTCCCAAGGTGGACTACGAGGTCGAGGTCGAGGCTCGTCGGACCTCCGGGAACGACTTCTTCTGCGGCCTCACCTTCCCGGTGAAGGACTCGTTCGCCACGCTCATCGTGGGCGGTTGGGGGGGGAGCGTGGTCGGGATCTCGTCGCTCGATGACAACGACGCGGCGCACAATGAGACGACGCTCCACAAGCGGTTCGATGCCGGGAAATGGTATCGCATCCGTCTCCAGGTCACCGCGGATGCGTTGTCGGTCTGGATCGATGACACCCGCGTGATCCAGGCCTCCATCCGGGGCAGGAAGGTCTCGCTCCGACCCGGGGACATCGAGGTCTCCAAGCCCTTCGGCATCGCCGCCTACAGCACCACCTCGGAGATCCGCTCCATCCGGCTCCGCAACGCGCCGAAGCCCTCGGGCACAGCCCCGTCCACCAGCGCCTCGGGCACAGCGAAACCCTGACGCGATCGCGGAATTGAAACGGGTCTTACCGTCCCGTGAAGCGGCCCTGATGGCAGTGGTTTCCGGGTGTGCGGTGCGAATCCCGCCATTGTTGAACCCGGTTGCTTGACGCATTGGGGTCTCTCGTTAGGGTTCACGCGACTTTGACGCCGTCGTGCGCCACGGGCGCTTCCGTGGAGAGCCATGACGGCTGTTTTTCATCCGAAAGATCATTCATGAGCGCAGTTGCTGAGGGGCCGTCATCGGCCGATGGACAGTCCAAACTGACGAAAATCAACGAGGCCGTCATCCGCATCGCGGGTAACTCGCAGGACGGCATCCAGGCCATCGGCGGCTTCCTCGCCCGGCTTGCGGGACGCAGTGAGCAGGATGTCATGACGTTCATGACCATCCCGTCCACGATCTCCGGCGGGCCCTCCATCTTCCAGGTCCGCATCGGCTCGGGCGATGTCCTGTCGGCCGGCGATGAGGCCGACATGCTCCTGGCGTTCTACCAGCACAGCTACGAGGGACACATCAACTCGGTGAAGCTGGGCGGGATCGTCCTCTATGATTCCGACCACGTGACCCCGAAGCCCGAGTGGCTGGAGCGCTATCGCCACGTGGGCGTCGCCATCTCGAGCAAGACCGTGGAGGCCATCGGCGGCACCGGCCGGGACAAGGGCAAGAACATCTTCGCCCTCGGTCTGCTGGCCCGGATCTATGATCTCGATGTCGAGAAGCTCACCAAGCTCCTGGGCGAGCGCTTCGGCGGCAAGGATGTCACCATCCTCCAGAACGCCGTGACCTGCTTCAACGCGGGGCATGCCCACCAGCTGCAGGATCTCCTCAAGACCTACCAGTTCCGCCATGCCGAGGTGCGCGGTGGCCAGCAGGTGGTCATGAATGGCAACGAGGCGCTGGCCTACGGGCTCATCGCCGCCGGCGTCCGATTCGGCGCTGGATATCCGATCACCCCGTGGTCCGACATCATGGAGCTGCTCCGCCGGGAGCTGCCCAAGTACGGCGGCACGTTCGTCCAGTGCGAGGACGAGATCGCTTCGATCTCCATGGCGATTGGTGCCAGCTGGGGCGGTCGGGTCTCCGTGACGGGTTCTTCCGGCCCGGGCATCTCCCTCAAGACCGAAGCCCTTGGATGGGCCTCGATGGCCGAGATGCCGCTGGTCATCATCGATGTCCAACGCGGTGGCCCCTCCACGGGCATGCCCACCAACGTGGAGCAGTCCGACCTCAACATCGCCTGCTTCGGCGGCCACGGGGACAGCCCGCGCGTGGTGCTCGCCCCGAGCGGCGTCGAGGACTGCTTCTACACGGCGATCGAGGCCGTGAACATCGCCCGGAAATACTCCACGCCGGTGCTCGTCCTGACCGATCAGGGCATCGCCAGCCGGATCGAGGCGTTCGTCGAGCCGGACCTCCAGAAGGTCTGCCAGGACATCACGCCCGACCTCACCCCGGTGCCGGACCACAAGCCCTACGACCTCACGGCTCCCGACGGGGTCACGCGTCACGTGGCGCCGGGCACGCGCATCGCGAGTGGCAAGTACCCGATCGTCACGGGTCTCGAGCACGACGAGCTGGGCCACCCCACGGGTTCACCGAAACTCCACTTCGCCATGACCGCCAAGCGCCGCAACAAGCTGCGCAAGCTGGCCTCCGAACTGCCGGTTCCGGCCGTCTATGGTGCGAACGAAGGGGAGGTTCTTCTTGTGGGATGGGGCAGCACGTTCGGCCCGATGCGCGAGGCGGTCGACAAGTTCCGCTCCCTCGGGGATGCGGTCTCCTGCATCAACCTCAAGTATGTGAACCCGCTGCCCGGTGGCCTTGAGGAGATCTTCAAGGGCTTCCGCCACGTCTTCGTGGTCGAGCTGAACGATGAGGGTGTCTACGGCTACGGCCAGCTGGGCGCGGTCATTCGTGCGCGCTACTGCGATCCCAAGATCCGGGGCATCACGAAGGTCGATGGCCTCACCTGGAAGGTGAAGGAGATCGTCGACCGCGTCCGCGCCGCCATCGGTGGCGCCCCTGTGAAGGCCTGAACCCGTCCAACTGATTTTCCCAACAGAACATGAGCGAGCTGAAATTCCCGTTCTCTACGCTGCCCCGAACCGGCGGCGCCCTCACGACCGACCCGGTCCCGCCCCTGGCCGACTCGGACCGGAAACCCCTCACGAAGAAGGAGATCTCGGCCGACCACCCGACCTGGTGCCCCGGGTGCGGTGACTTCTCGGTCCTGGCGCTCTACTTCAAGCTGATCGAGCGCCGCAAGATGTGGCACGAGAAGGTGACCACCGTCGCCGGCATCGGCTGCTCCTCCCGGTTCCCCTACTTCGTCCAGGCACACGGCGCCCACTTCATCCACGGCCGGGCGCTGCCCTTCGCCAGCGGCGTGTCGCTGAGCCGTCCGGACCTCCACGTGTTCGTGTTCGGCGGCGATGGCGATGCCTTCTCGATCGGTGGCAACCACTTCAGCCACACCGCCCGCAAGAACATCAAGATGACCTACGTGGTCATGGACAACTTCGTCTACGGGTTGACCAAGAAGCAGACCTCGCCGACCTCCCCGATCGGGTTCAAGTCGAAGACCGACATCTGGGGTTCCCTCGATCGTCCGATCAACCCGCTCAAGCAGGCCATCGCCGCCGGGGCGACCTTCGTCGCGCGCACCACCCACACCAATCCCAACCATGTGTTGGAGATGATGGAGGCCGCGATGGATCACGACGGCTTCAGCTACATCGAGTGCCTGAGCGAGTGCGTCGAGTTCTACCCCGGGGCCTTCGACGCCTCGAATCCCCGCAAGGGAGGCAAGTTCGACCTCGTCCCGAAGGAGCACGATGTCACCGACGAGTACGCTGCCTATCGCCTCGCCGACACCGCCTGGCCGGGCTGCTTCGGGATCTTCTACCGCAATCCCCGGGCGACCAAGAACGCCAACGAGGCCAAGATCATCGAGGAGCACCGATCCAAGGTTTCCGGCCTGGCCGACTGGCAGATCCTCAAGAAGAGCTTCGATCGGATGAAGTGATCCGACGGACAGCTTCTGGAACGACAAACCCCGGGGAATGCTCCCCGGGGTTTTTTATGCCCGCCAGGTGTCGCCCAGCAGCGGTTCCTACTTCGGCTGGGAGTAGGTCTGGAAGCTCTGCATCTGGAATCCCGTGCCGTCCCAATAGGCAGTCGACACCGAGATGCCGAAGTACTTCGAGACCTGGTCGAACGGGGGCAGCAGCTTGAAGTCGACCCAGTCGTCCGCGTTGTTGGCGGCCTCCTTGCCCATGGTCGGGACCAGGCCATCGATGCCGCTGCCGCTGCGGAGCGTCTCCCAGGTGGTCTGGGCCGACTCCCGCTGGTTGTCGTATCCGAATACGCCCTTGGAGAATCCCCCGACCTGCTGGGCGGCCTCGGCGAGGCCCGGCTGGTCCTTCAGGGGCTTCGGGGCGGCCTCGGCGCTCCGGAGGTATTCCTCGAGGATCGCCTTGTCGTTCGCGAAGGCGACGTAGCCCGGGGTGGAGGCGATCTCGAGCACCCGAGCGCCACCCTCGGCAGTCGGAAGGGTCATCGACCAGATCTTCTTGCCGTTGACCTCCCGCTCCTTGAGGTCGTCGCCACCTCCGGGAAGCAGTCCCGACAGCGCCTTGATGGCCATGATCACGTCGTCGGGTCGGACCGCGCCAATCAGGGTGAGGGAAGGGGGATTGGCGAGATCCGCGGCGCTCCGGCTCCGGGGGGGCTTCTCGAACGAGACATAGTCGTCACCCAGATTGCCGAAGAACATCTGTCGGAAGTCGAACTTCGGATCCTTGTCCTTCCCCAGGGCCCCGATGGACATGCTCAGGAGACCACCGAGCTGCGGGGACATCTTCTGGACCATCGATTCCAGACCCGACCACAGCTGCTGTCCGTTGAGGCGCATGCGTTGGAAGGAGACGGCGTCGGCCGGCACGAAGGCCGGCGGAGCGGATTCCTTGGGCTCGAACCGCATCAGCTTGGCCAGACCGACCCGCTTCGCCTCCGGAACCGTGAACAGGGTCCGGCTGGACATGCCGTTGGCGTTGTTGCGGTACATCCAGGCGGCGGAACGGATGCCATCCAGACCCATCCCGGTGATCGCCTGCTCGGGGTTGAGTCCGAACAGTCCTTCCCCGGAATCCTTGGAATCCCCAGACTTCATGATGTCGAGGAGAGCCGTCGTCTGCAGGTAGGCGTAGGCCGAGGCTTCGCGGAAGCCGCCCCAGGACTCCGTGGCCGAGAAGTCCGCGTTGTCAGCCAGGACGGCCACCGTGCCTCCGGTCAATCGGGCGATGACCGGCTCCAGCCCGGCAGTCGACGTGGCCACGACCAGTGCAGAGTCGACCTGACCAAAGGTCAGCTGCAACGGGTCCGCCTTGGCATCGGTCTTCTCGTCGTCCTCCTTCCTACCATCCCCCTGGGCGTCGGCGGGCGGCTCGATCACGAGGGTCGTGAACTCGAGATCGCGGATCTTCGAGGTCTTGGCCGTCTTCTTGAGTTCACTGATCTTCTGTCGGATCGACTGCAGGAGGGTCTTGAGCTGGTCGGACTTGTCCTTCGCATCGATCAGCAGGACGAAGGTGGGATTCGAGGCCGGCTCGCTCGGCTTCCAGTCGCCTCGGAGTGCCGCGAATGAGACCTGGCCCTGGAGCAGGGCGAGGAAGTCCTGGGTCTTGATCCCGAGATCCTTCTCCATGCTGCCGAGCAGCTTCTCGCGGATCTGCTGTTCGGCCTTCTCGCGGAAGGGTCGCATCGTCGGGTCGGCCCACATCTGGCCGAAGGGGGCGGCCCGCAGGCCGGACTCCGCCGCGGTCCAGTCCGGCACCGTCGCCACCATGAGGGTGTCCTGCGGGAATATCCTTGGGGCTGGTGGGACAGCCGCCTCCAGCGCGGTGAGGAGAAGCCCAAGGGAGAGGAAACGTGCGACGTGCATGACGCCTAACGTTGCCACCACCCCGGGCTTGGCAAGCCGATTTCCGTTACCGTGGTCCAACCTCGGGCTCCGGCGTTGCCGCTACTTCGCAGCTGCCTTCGCCCAGGCGTCCTTCAGCGTCGTGGTCCGCACGTAGACCGGACGGTCGGGGCTGCTGTCGACAGGATCGGGCCAGAAGTACCCCAGGCGCTCGAACTGGAAACGGCTGCCCGGCTCCGGTCGTGCCAGCGAGGGTTCGACCCGCGCCGTCAGCACCTCGAGGGATTTCGGGTTCAGGCACGACTTGAAGTCCCGTCCATCCGCCTCGGGCAGTTCCTCCGTGAAGAGGCGGTCGAACAGCCGGACCTCCACGCCCACGCTGTCCGCGGCACTGACCCAGTGGATGGTCCCCTTGACCTTCTTGGCCGCATTGGGTCCCCCCGTGCGGGTGTCGAGATCCGCGGTCCCCCGGAGCTCCACGATCCGACCGGAGGCGTCCTTCACGACCTCGTCGCAACGGATGATGCACGCGTACTTGAGACGCACCTCGCCGCCCGGACGCAGACGGAAGTACTTCGGGGGTGGCGTCTCCATGAAGTCGTCCTCCTCGATGTAGACCTCGCGGGTGAGGCGGATCGTGCGGGTGCCCGAGGCGGGATCCTCGGGGTTGTTGACCGCCTCGAAGGTGTGGACCTCGTCGGGTGCGAGATTGGTCAGCACCAGTCGGATGGGACGCAGCACGGCCAGCCGGCGGAGCGCGGTGGCGTTGAGGTCCTCGCGGACGGCGTGCTCCAGCACGGCGACGTCCGTCAGGCCGTTGTATTTCGTGACGCCGATCCTCTGCGCGAAGGTGCGGAGCGCCTGGGCGGGGACTCCGCGTCGACGCAGGCCCGAGACGGTCGGCATGCGGGGGTCATCCCAGCCGGTCACGAGTTTGTCGTTCACCAGGGCGAGCAGCTTCCGCTTGCTCATCACCGTGTAGCTGAGGTTCAGCCGGGCGAACTCGAACTGATGGGGCAGGGGATGGGGGAGCTCCAGCTGGGTCAGGATCCAGTCGTAAAGCGGCCGATGGACCTCGAACTCGAGGGTGCAGATCGAGTGGGTGATGCCCTCGAGGTAGTCGCTCAGGCAGTGGGCGAAGTCGTACAGCGGGTACACGCACCAGGCGTCGCCCGTGTGGTGATGCGCGGTGTGGCGGATCCGGTAGATCAGCGGGTCACGGAGCCACACGTTCGGCGAAGCCATGTCGATCTTCGCACGCAGGGTCCGGGCCCCATCCGGGAATTCCCCGGCGCGCATGCGACGGAACAGGTCGAGGTTCTCCGCAACGGAACGATCGCGATAGGGGCTGTTGCGACCCGGCCGGTCGGGGGCCCCGCGGTAGGCGTCGGTCTCCTCCGGGGTCAGGTCACAGACGTAGGCCTTGCCCTTCTCGATGAGGCGGACGGCGAATGCGTAGAGGTCCTCGAAATAGTTCGAGGCATGGAAGGGCCCCGCCTGGGCACCGGGTGACTGGCCCACCACCGCGGGCCGGAGCGCACCGGGTTCCGTGGGGGCGCCGGAGCTCGTGCCCCGGGCGTTCAGCCCCAGGCAGTGGTCCGCCCAGCCGTCGATGAGCCACCGGACGTCCGCGAGGATCGAGTCCACGTACTCGACGTCCTCCTTGGTCGGATTGGTGTCGTCCATCCGCAGGTTGCAGATGCCGTTGAACTGGCGGGCGATGCCGAAGTTGAGGCAGATCGACTTGGCGTGTCCGATGTGGAGGTAGCCGTTGGGTTCGGGCGGGAACCGGGTGTGGATCTGGCTGACGCGACCTGCGGCGAGGTCGGCCGAGACGATGTCGCGGATGAAATCGCTGGGCTCGGGCGCTGGGCTGTCTGGG
>JBDLQQ010000070.1:0-2851 GCA_039800465.1 Verrucomicrobiota bacterium | reverse complement strand
GACCGCGACCTCGAGCACCGCGGGATCCCCGGAATCGAACCGGGCCAGGACCTTGGCCCCGGGGATCCGGGCGGGATCGAGGCGTTGATGTTTCCAGACCCGGATGCGGGAGAAGTCGTTGAACCGGGAATCGGAGAACGGGGCGAACAGGGGATGTCGGAAGTCGATGTCCACCAGCAGGGCTCCGCCGGGCGACGCCTCGGGACTGCTGGTGAGATCCGAGGTCCCCAGCAGGGTGCCGAGGCGTTGGACGGCCTCGGGCGTGTTGGCGAGCACGAGGACCGTCCCGCCACCCTGGAGGTCGATGCGGATCAGGTCCTGGACTGGTGCCGAGGGCGGCGCGGCCACCACGGTGAGTTTCATCGGGAAGGGGAACTGGCCGACGGCCTGGGCATCGGCTGTCTGCTGCATCCAGACGACAGGGGGATTCCCGGTCTCGGGCAGGGCGCGTTCCAGGAAGTACAGGGGCGAACGGGGGTTCCGATCCGTCGCGGCGCCGACGTACCGGAGCAGCACGGCGTTGGTGGGACGGGGCGCGATGAACACGGTGTTGTCGAAGGCGGCCGAATCCCCAGTCAGGACCAGTCGATCTGCTCCCGCAGTCCCGTTACGGGGCACGGTGACGACACGGCTTTGTCCCGGGGGGACCTGCAAGGCCAGAGGAGCACCGATCCGCCCGCCCGAGGCTGCGGAGTGCCACCCGATCTCTAAGCGGTCAGTCGGGGCGTCCGCGCTGTTCAGGATCCGCACCCGGATCCCGCCCGGGGTCGCGCTGGCGGTGGCCTCGTCGCCACCCAGCAGTTCGATGCCGGCATTCCCCGGTTGGTTGGGCTGGATCGGATCCAGCAGGACCTTCACCCCCTTGGGCCAGTCGGCCGCCTGCAGCCCCTCGGTGTGGCTGCCTTCCTGGAGATCGCTCACCACCACGATCTCGCGGATCTCTGGGAGGGGGCCCGGCAGGGTTTCTCCGAGCAGGTCGAGTCCCCGGAGCAGGGCGGCATCGAGATGCGTCTCGGCCCAACCGGGTTGGACGTTGGACAGTCGGGACTCCATGAGGGCTGCGCGCTCCTGGGGGGCCGCGCCCCGCCAGTCGCTGAACGACACGAGGACGCTGGGAGTGCGGTCGAAGGCGACGAGGGCCAGGTCCTGGATCCCAGTGCTGTTCCGGAGGTGGTGGCGCACCCGTTCCCGGGCCTGCTCCCAGGCGCCCGGACGTTGCAGGCTGGCGCTGGTGTCGAGGAGCAGCACGACCCGCTTCGATGGGGTGTGGGTGGGAAGGGGATCCGTGATCCCCTTCAGGAAGGGCCGGGCGAATCCCAATCCGAGGAGCACGATCGCCGCGCAGCGCAGGAGCAGCAGAAGCCAGTGCTCGATGCGGCTGCGGCGGTTGAGCTGGGGGGGCGTGGAGCGGAGGAACTCGAGGGAACTGAACGCCGTCCGATCCCGCGTGGCACGTCGGACCAGGTGGAACAGGACCGGTCCTGCCACCGCGAGCGTGCCCAGCAGGAAGAGTGGGGTCAGGAAGGTCATGGTCCGCTCCCCGGGTTGGCGCGCCGCCTGGGTCCGCGTTGCGCGCGGCTCCGATCCTGCAGGACGTCCAGCAGGAGGGTCTCGAGCGGCCGGTCGGTCGGGGCGGTGTGGAGTGCAATGCCGAGGTTCTTGGCCAGCGACTTCAGCGCCTCGCCGTGGGCCCGGAAACGCTCGAGGTATCCCTGCCGCGCCGCGGCCGGATCGATGTACAGGGTCCGGCCCGTCTCCACGTCCTCGAACAGCGATGCCGTGCGGAAGTCGAAGTCCATCTCCCGCGGATCCAGCACCTGGAAGAGCGTGATCTCCTGTCCCGCTGCCACCAGCGGACCCAGCACCGTGGCGAGGGCGTCCAGCGGTGCCAGGAAGTCGGAGATCATGACGATCCGCCCGCGTCGGCGGACCAGTTCCGCGACCCGCCGGAGGGGCGAGACGAGGTCGGTCGCGGTGCCGCCGGCGGATTTCTCGAGCGCCAGCATGATCTGGCGCAGGTGGGAGCTCCGGTGTCGGGGCGGCAGGTATTCGCGGACGCGTTGGTCGAACGAGAGCAGTCCGACGGCATCGCCCTGCTGGTGGAGGAAGCGGGCCAGGGTGGCGGCGAGGGTCGCGGCGTAGTCGGCCTTGGAATGGCCGCCCGAGCCGTAGGCCATCGACCGGCTCAGGTCGACCAGCAGCAGGCAGCGGAGATTGGTCTCCTCCTCGAACTTCCGGACCACATGCCGATCGCTCCGGCCGAACACCCGCCAGTCGACATGACGCAGGTCATCCCCGGGGGTGTAGGCGCGGTATTCGGTGAACTCGGCCGAAAACCCGTGGTAGGGGCTGCGATGCAGACCGGTCCAGAACCCCTCCACGACGGACCGGGCCCGCCACTCGAGGTGGCGGATCTTCATCAACGCCTCCGGGGAGATCCGGGAGGCGGAAGCCTGGGCGGCACCGGTCATCAGTGGGTGTGGGCGGTCGGGGCGGGAACCGTGGCGATGAGGCGTTCGATGACCTGGTCGATGCGGACCCCCTCGGCCTCCGCGCGGTAGTTCAGCAGGATGCGGTGGCGGAGCACCGGCAGGGCGAGGGCCTGGATGTCCTGGACGGTGACGTGGGTCCGGCCCTGCAGGAGGGTCCGGGCCTTGGCGCCGAGGACGAGGTTCTGGGCGGCCCGGGTGCCGGCACCCCACGTGACCCAGTCCCGGATGAAGTCGGGCGTGTTGGACTGGCCCGGTCGCGACAGCGCGGCGAGCTGGACCGCGTGGCGGACGAGGTCGTCGGTGATGGGGACCTGGCGGACCAGGGCGTGGAGGCGGACGACGTCCTCGGCCTGGAACAG